>JBBRLY010000013.1:0-260856 GCA_038231155.1 Saccharimonadales bacterium (SeqCode) | reverse complement strand
AGAGTTGGATCGGTAGTTGTTAACAAAACTGGTAGCATTACTCCTCCACCTAACTGTACCGTAAATATGACTAGTGGCCAGAATGACATAGACAATAACCCATCAGGTACTAGTTTCTGTCTTACAGGTGTCCACAACTGGAGCCTGACACCCAAGTCTGGTGACACAATAGCTGGTGACAATACAGCGATTCTTGATGGTGGTCATTCGACGGCATCAGCTATCATAGCCACTAACCAAAACGTTAAATTAAACAATATTGAAATACGAAACTATGTAACAAAAGGTGATGCCTTCGGAGCAATTACCACTCCTGACCCGCCTTCAGCAACTAACTGGCAACTCATCAACTTAAATGTTCATGATAATGGCAATGGCAATTATCAAGGTGCAGGTGCCGAACTTGGTACCGGATGGACTGTTTCTGGCGGTCGTTTCTGGCACAACGTCCAAGAAGGAGTTACCGCTGGTGGTGGTGCCTCAAACGATACCGTTGACGGTGTCGAACTGGACCATAACTCAAACCACAGTGTCTGTGGACATGAGGGAGGTGGCTTTAAATGGGTTGCTGACAATATCACAGTAAAGAACTCCAATGTCCACGATAACTTGTGCATGGGATTATGGGCCGACATAAACTCAACTGGTGGTCTAATCACCAATAACACTGTTACTAACAACGATGGTAACGGTATTATGTGGGAGATCTCTCGGTCTGCGACAATCACACACAACACCGTAACAGGCAACGGATTCCACATCCAATGTGGAGCACCGTTTGGCGCAGGTATCTTCGTAGCCGATAGCGGTGGCACTACTTCCGGATCGCAAGGACCAATCGACATTAGCTTCAATACACTAAGCGGCAACTGCGCCGGTATCGCTCTGGCAGATGGAGACTCGACTGGTGATGTCGGCAGAGAATGTCCAACGAATGTATTGTGTGGTGAAAATGCTCGTACCAGTGTTCACGACAACACCATTTCCAACTCAGACAAGACTGGATATTTTGAAGATGATAGCGACGGTCCAAACGAAGGCCAAAACCTTGGTAACTCATTCTCAAACAATACGGTGACCGGTGGAACGTTCTGCGGCTTTAACTGCTGACGATAAATCTGTAGCAATATTTTCTAACTAAAATTCTTGTCACAAATATACGAGCGCGGTTTTGTCCGCGCTCTATTTTTACTAATAAAAGGACTGACATAATTGTTAAATACAAGGATTTATTTAAATTTAACAATAATGAAACCAGATATAAAGCTTGTCGCATAATTACAACTTGAAAAAATAGCCAGTTCAACTGGTGAGGACTCAGTATAAATCTTTAACATTACCCCAAGCGATACGGTCTAGAATCAAACCATCCATATTAGCCATTATGGCAGGCACTACAGTGAATTCACCATACCTGTCGTTCACTTCGTCAGCTGCCCGAGCTAAGGCTTTAGTATCGGCTCGCGTACCGTCCCATAAACCTAGTTGCTCCGGATAGCTAGGCAGAAGTTTAAACACTGTTACACCCATATGAGCCACGCCAGCTGGCAGAGTTATCATATTTAATAGCTTGTGAGCTTGAAAATAAATATCTTGGGTGCTGTACATCTGATTTTTGGTATCTTTACCTTGTGCCCAGTATTGGTGGTTAGTGAAAGTCAGCCATAGACGAATACCACTGGCCGTATAACCACCTTGGCGTAAACGCCGACCGGTTTTTTCGCATAGCTTCATGAGCAGCTGTGACAGTTTTTGCCTATCAGTGGTTTTGTCGTACAAGGCGTATTGATGGCCGAAGCTTTTGCGTCCCCAAGTAACGTCATCTACTTCCCAGCCGTGAAGACGGTAATGCCAATCCATACCAACCTTACTTTTAAATACCTGTTTTTTTAAAAAATTGCCATCGGCATCCATAAACTGCAGTGGAGTGTAAATGCCGCTCATATTCAAGCGGGCTTCATAACGTATATTAATGCCCGGTAGATCAAGTAGCTCTAACCTGGTCAAAGTTTGACGCAGGTTACGGGCCTCAATCACGTTTAACCCATCTGGCTTTTGCAAGTTAGCAGCCGTTTTAGCTAAGGTTCGATTGGTAGAGATGCCTACATTAACGGTAACGTATTCGCCTAAGGACTTTTTAATATCAGCTTTGATCTGATAACCAATGTTGGTTAAGTTCAGACCTTGACGCAAAGCTGGAGCACCATTAAAGTCAATTATAAATTCATCTATGGATTTAGGTGTAACCTCACTGGTGTAATTAAGTAATACGTCACGGAAACGACGGTGGGCATCACGGTATTTAGCCGGATCAGGCATCAGTACAATAATATCTTTACAAATTTCTCTGGCCTGACCAACGTTAAGACCCAGTTTTATACCTAGACTTTTGGCCTCATAGCTGGATGCTAGTACCATGCCACCGGGTGTATCGTAAGCCGCTACAGCTACCGGCTTATTGCGGATTAAGGGGTTAGCTTGCTGCTCAATAATTGCAAAGCAGGAATTCAAATCAATATGCATAATCATTGGCTGGGCGTAGTTAATCGGGATTTCCATTACCAACCCTTACCCGTCTCTGTAAACAGTCCAAAAATAGTTTTGGGTTCAAGACGGGAGACCATCACTGACAACCTCCAACGTCCAATGCAAATTGCTGGTATCTAGATTAAGGCGAAAGTATAGACTGCTATCTCTATCTGCTAGTTCGTAGATATGATGCAGGGTCTTGCCTCTGTGGATGATGTGATGATAGCCAATTTTATCTAACTGGTAGTCTTTATTCTGCCAGCTTATTAGATATGGCGCAGCTACTTTCTGCTTGGCACTAAACACCGCAACTACACTCACCTCTTGATTAATCTTTTCACGCATAATTACCGCCTGACTGCCTAAGAGGCGGTCTTGATGCTTACTAGTGTCCACTGGTCGTCTTCGTTTTTGAGGCGATAAATGTTTTGACCGTCGCTCATATCAAATAAACTGATCAGATGTTGGCCTTTTTGAATTAAGTAACGTAATCCTAAGTCAACAAACGAATACTGCTTGTTATCGACTGTTATGGAGCGTGGTACGCTCCAAAGCCCTTGTCGATTAATAAAAGCAAATGAGTTAATTTCAACTTCTTTATTGAGTAGATTGTTCATATCCAAGCTCCTTTGAGGTAATAATTAAGAGATCTGACAAAAGTTATTGCCAGTGAACGGATTTTGACAAGAGCTGCTCGCTAGAAAGAATTAACCGTTCTTTTAACACTTCCTGTGGCGCGAGTAACTTAGATTTGGATAAGGCGCACAGTGACCGAGGTATGCTTGCCTGCTTGGATTATAAAGCCTGTAAGTAGATGGCCCAAAAGGGCTCATACTCACATGACTATAGCTATAGTAGCACTAGCCTTTAAACATGTGAAGCCATTTTGTTTTCTATTTCAAGCCTTGGAAGAGCTCTGACTTTTAAATGAAAAACCCCAGAAGTCATTATTTAACGTTGCTTAGAAAATCCACTAGCTGATGAGGCGTAATAGCGGCTTTAATAAGGTAACCGTCGGCCTGCTTTTCAATCTCTGCTCGTCGCTCTTTAGAGTATTCCAAATTTGTCGTCACAATAATTTTAGACTTTAGGTTCGGTACTTCAGTCCGCAGCCGACGAAGTATATCTAGCCCCAGCATATTAGGCATCATTAGATCTAAAAGAATAATGTCGTAAGTGCCTGTTTTAGCTTGTTCAAATCCCTGATGACCGTCTTTTATTAAGTTAACTTCGTTACCGGCCTTAACTAAAGCTCTAGAGTAAATCTCGCCAATAAATGGCTCGTCTTCTAAAAACAAGATTTTGCGTCGGCTAGAGGTTTGGTGTGGTTCATCCATATAAGTTTACCTGCGATAAAGTGAGTGATTTTTAATCCAGCCGTGGGCTTGTCGGGTAATTTCTTTATTTTCACTTGATTTAAGCTCGTTTGCAACTTGAGCATAAGGTTTTAGCGTAAATCCTACCACAGTTCCTTGATTTTCTTTACTGCGAATCCAAATATTGCCACCATGTGCAGTAACAATCGCTTTACTTAGGTATAGACCTAGCCCAGTACCACCAATTTGTTGGCTGGTATGATAGTTGCGTTGATATCTTTCAAATAAGTGCGGTACAACGTTTTGAGGAACACCTACACCAAAGTCTTGGACATCTGTCTCAACTAATCCATCTTTTCCTAAGGATGTTTTGACAATAATTTTTGGGTTTGCACCCCCGTACTTTATAGCATTATCTAAAAGATTACCTAAAACCTCATACATACTAACCTCATCAACGGCTACAGGTGGTATGTTTGGCGCGAGTTGCACCTCAATTTGTTTATTTTGAACCGAAGCTCTAAGCTGTAAATCTTTAACGACCGTGGTTACGACATCATTCCAGCTTTCTTGATGAAGCGAAAGTATTAATTGATCAGAATCTACTCTAGCAAGGTTTAGAATATTATTAACAAAAACTGTTAACTTTTCAGCCGAATCTTCCATTTTACTCATAAAACCAGCTAGTTCAGGACTTAATTTTCCGGTAAATTCTTCTTGAAATAATTCAATATAGCCGCGCAGTAACGTCAGTGGTATACGAAGTTCATGAACCGCCAGGGCTACGAAACTAACAGCATCATCGTCCTGACTATAGGTAGCAGTGTGGTCAAACAAAGTGACAATTGTTTCAATATCTGTGGAACTTTGTTTACTGTAGTAAGCTGCCATATCAAATAACAGCGGTTTGGGGTGATCAACTTGGGTCAGTCGAACACGTTCCCAGCTGTGTGATGAAATTATAGTCTGGGACCTAGCCTCGGCTAACCATTTATCAAAGGTATCTTGACTTGAAAAGGACATCGGTAGAACGTTATACAAGTTTTTGCCTACTAGCCCGTCTTTAGCTAAGTTTAAATATTTACTTGCCGCATCATTTGAAAATATTATAGTTTGATTTTTATCCATAACTAGTAGCGGTAAGGGCAAGTTAGTGGCTATGATTTGAGCTCGCTGTTGCAGTACAGAACTTTGCGAAGATCTGGTGATACTAGTGTTAGCCAATTGATAAACTTGCATAGCTAAACTAGTGACCAATTCCCTACCAACTCGGCTTTTATCTAAATTAGGTGCTTCTGAACTTTTATTGTTTGGCGAGACATGCAAAATTGATAACCATAATAACTTTACTGGTTCAGTTACGTAACTAATTGCTTGGCTAACAATGATGAATGCCAAAACTATGGCTTCAAAGGATAAGATAATTAAAACTTCAAACTGCCGTGGGTGAAGAACTTTCTCAAGTACCCACCAACTGGCCAACAAAGCGGCACTATTGATTAGAAGTATTGCAAATATGTATTTCCATATTTGCCGCTTAAGGCGTGCAAAGTGATCCATCTATGGTTTGTAGATTACATTGCTGTTTTGCCCAACTAAGGAGATCCAAGTTTGGCCAGCGTTCAAACTAATTGGTTTACCGCTACCGTCAACAAAACTTATTTGTGACGCACTACTATCCTTGCGCCATGTACCTATATACACTACTCCATCTTGAAAGATATAGGCTGTGCCGGTTCCAGTTGTTTGATATTGACTATGCTTACCATCACTTTCTATTGAGTACTTCATCACCAAAGCAATGACTACTTTGGGGTTTAATTGTTTGTGAGTTCGATCATCAATGTGAGGTGTACTAGCTTCAGACCTAAAGTAACTATCGGTTTTTGTATCATAACTATAATGGGCATTGTAGTAAAAGCTAGAAATGGCCATATCGATTGATTTGGCTGTTGGTGCCGCTGATGGTTGATCTTTTTTACGGGGGAAACTTGTGAAAGTACTTTTATCGTAGCCCTTAGTCTTTTCTAGAGCATCAAGTTTGGCCGAACTGGTATAAACATTATGCGGTGCATATCGCTGGCTTATCCTCTGATAGGCTCCGGCATTTGCGAATTCATCTAAATCCCTAATATGCAGTGATTTGACTTGAGATAAGCCTTCTGGGCTGCCACCAACATGGGCTACTGATGCCTGAAAAGGTAAAGCAAATTCCAAGTAATATGGACGAACACTTCGTACTGGACCGATGTAGTCAGGTTGAGCTTCCTCATATAGAGCCATAAATCTAGTAATACCACCTTCTGCAATTGCTTCGTAAACTATACCGGCTTCAAGAAGACCAGATTGAGGCCTCGCATCTGGACTATTCTCAATCATAACCCCAGTAATTGGGCGATCGTTTAGATTCGCGGCCACCGGTAAGCCTGTAAGTCTTGATGGCACTACCGCTGGTGTCTTCGGTACTCGGGCTACCTTAGCTACTGGTGTATTTTTTGGTACACGGGTTAAATGCTTATAAAGTGCTATTGCACTAACCGTTGCTAATCCGATAAGTAAGACTATAGCGGCGTCAACTAACAACCATTTTTTGCGTGAAACGTGTTCTGGTTTGAAGAATATCCATTTTAATCGTTTATGAGGTGGTACTGATTGTTTTGGTGTGTTGCTTTTAGAAACATTTATATTAGTGTCCACCGGACTAGGTGGAGTTAAATTATCCATGCTGTCTATTGTATCAACGCTTACGCTTTAGTCCAACTCATAGAATATAGATGAACAACAATGATCTAAAATCATTAACCGTTAAGATGCATTCTGGCAATACTTTATATAGATTAAGAATAGTGATCGACGCAAATTAGATTATTGTTACTATTTTTTAGCTTAATCTCCGGCCCAAGCACTTCTTATGCTTGCAAATTTTGACAAAATGTAATATAGTTATATAAATATGGCTTTTTTAAAAAAGCAACCCATTATCCAAAGCGAGGGTACGGTACTGCTGCTGCAGGTTCCCCGGACCAACGAAAAAAAAGAACTAGCCGCCGAGCAAATGTTCGCAAGTTTGCATGGACTTTTGGCAGATAAAAAAACCCGTTCTCATATAAGTTTTGAGATTGCTGTTAAAAATCACCAGATTGGATTTTATGTTTGGGTGCCGGAACATTTAAAAAGTTTCGTGGAAGAACAAATTTATGCGCAATATCCGACAGTAAATATTACTGAAGTACCGGATTATACAAAAGAATCTGATTTAAACCATGCCACCACTTTAGGTGCTGAACTTAAACTAACAGCTCATGAGGCTTTGCCGATTAAAACATTTCCAAGCTTTGAAGTCGATCCCCTAGCTGGTATTACCGCCACCCTTGCCCAATTTAATGATCAAGAGGAAGCCTGGCTACAGGTGGTTATTCGACCCGCTCCCAACGCCTGGTATAAAAGAAGCGAACGCTATGCTGCTAATATTCGTGGTGGGACATCCCGAAGTGGTTTACTTAATGTGCTTTGGGCGCCACCTCAAGCTAAAACTGAAACCCCCAAACTAGCAGAATATGAATCAACCCGAGCTAACGCTGCAGAAGAAAAAAGTCACAAATTAGCTTACGAAGTAGCTATGAGGGTTATTTATCGGGGCCAATCGGGACCTAGCCAGGCGCGTATGCGATTGCAGGCAATAACTGGTACGTTTAAGCAGTTTAATACAACTTATTTAAATGGTTTTACGCAACACTTTACCGATGATCCGCGCTTTGTCTCGGCTTACCAGAACCGTTATATGAGTCGTAAGGTTTTTGTTTGCAATATTGAAGAAATTGCCAGTCTATATCACCTCCCTCACACTAATGTTGAGACACCTAATATTTTATGGGCTAATTCAAAAACTGCTGAACCACCAGCTAACCTTCCTATTTATGTACCCGGTGCGACGCAAGAGATTAGTCCGATGGCTGCCACCAATTTTAGAGGTCAAAACACTCCATTTGGATTGCCGCGCATCGATCGCGGCAGGCATCTTTATATCATCGGTCAAACTGGTGTCGGTAAATCAGCTTTACTTGAGCTTTTGACAATCTCAGATATTCAGAGTCCGTTCGGCTTTGCGGTAATTGATCCACACGGTGATTATGCTTTAAGCGTACTGCGGCGGATTCCCGCCGAACGAGCTAATGACGTTATTTACTTTAATCCAGCAGACACAGACTTCCCCATCTCCTTTAACCCGATGGAAGTTTATGATAATAAACTTAAGTCACACACGGCCTCAGAACTAATCGGTGTTCTTAAACGGATGTTTGAAAGTTGGGGACCAAGACTTGAATATATCTTACGTTATAGCCTATTGGCGCTACTGGATTATCCGGACTCCACAATGCTCGACATAACCCGCATATTAACTGACAAAAAATTTCGGCAAGATGTTTTAAGTTATGTTGAAGACCCGGTTGTAAAAAATTTCTGGACTGTAGAGTTTGCCAGTTGGAATGATAAATTTGCAGCTGAAGCTGTGGCGCCAGTACTTAACAAGGTTGGTGCTTTTACGGCCAACCCGACAGTACGCAACATCATAGGACAGCCTAAGAGTAGTTTTAACATTCGACAAATTATGGATCAACGTAAAATTCTGATAGTCAACTTATCAAGAGGTCTTATCGGTGAAGATAATGCTGCGCTGCTAGGTGCACTACTTGTAACTAAAATTCAAATGGGTGCTATGAGTCGGGCTGATATGCCTGTCGATCAACGCATACCCTTTTATTTATATGTTGACGAATTTCAAAACTTTGCTACAGATAGTTTTGCAACTATTTTATCGGAGGCTCGTAAGTATGCCCTTAACCTAACGGTTGCTAATCAGTACATCGCTCAAATGAGTCAGGAAGTCAAAGATGCCGTATTTGGAAATGTTGGCTCTATCATTGCCTTTAGAATGGGTGCCGATGATGCTCGGGGCATGCAACGTTACTTTGAGCCTAAGTTTGAGGAGTTTGACTTAGTTCACATGCACAACCGGCACTTTGTGATTAGCATGACAATTGAAGGCGAAAAGGTTCAAGCATTCTCAGCAATAACACTTGATTTACCAGACCAATTTGCAGATCAAACAGACCAAATTATTCAGAATAGTCGAAATCTATATGCCGTTAATCGTGGTCATATAGAATCATTTGTTCAAGAACGCTACATCGACCCTAGTCAAAAGTCACAACCTACCCACCTGACAATACCAAAAGAAGCCAGCATTATTTCAAATGCTATTAAGAAAGTTCGTCCGAATTCAGCTAAACCAGCTGAAGCTAATCATAAACTAAGTCAATCTTCAACACCTCAACTGTCTCAAATGGCGGAGGAGCCGGTTAAAAAACGCCGTCGACGCCACAGAAGCCATAGAGGCGGTTCAGCAGAAGCCGTACCAAATACTGTAGGTTCAGCTCAGTCAGAAGATGAAACAGTCATTAGACTTCGTTAACTGTACTTTCAATACGCTTAAGGCTACGTTCTTTGCCTAAAACTGCCAAGGTATCAGCAAGTTGAGGTGAAGCTGAAGCTTGGGTGCTAGCAATCCGAATTAGACTAAATAAAACCACAGGTTTTTGACCAGTTATCTTTAATAGTTCATTTAATTTGTTTGTTAAGTCGGTAACTGAAAAATCACTTTTTAAAAGTATTTGCTTAGCACTGCGTAGAAAGCTTTTTAGTTCGTCTTTAGAAAGTTTGCTTAATTGTTTATGATTTGTAATTAATTTGTGGTCAATCGGCAGATCTTCAAAAAAGAAATTTGTAAGTTGCGGTAGTTCTGCTAGAAATTTTAAGCGCTCCTGAACTAACGCCAAAACTGCTTTTTTATAACTGTCGTCAAAATGTTTTGATTGCTTTGGCCAAAAGCTCTGACTTAAAACAAATAACTTGTCTATAGTCAGCTGACGAATATATTGCCCGTTTATCCAATCAAGTCTTTTCTGATCAAAGATTGCTGGACTTTTATTAACAGCTTTAAGACTAAAAGCTTTAACCAATTCATCTCTCGAAAATATTTCTTGAGTACTGCCATCACCTGGATTCCAACCTAAAAGAGCCAAAAAGTTTAGTAGAGCCTCTGGTAAATAACCTTTGTCCCTATATTCCAGCACATTAGTATCGCCAGTTCGTTTGGACAACTTCTTACCATCTGATCCATTAATAACCGGCAAATGAATAAATTTTGGTCGGTTCCATTTAAAAATGTCATACAGTAAGCCATATTTACCAGTAGAGCTAATAAATTCTTCACCGCGGATAATATGACTGATGTTCATTTGGTGATCATCAATTACATTGGCAAAATTATAAGTTGGGAATCCATCACTTTTGATAATTATAAAGTCTTCAATGTTTGTCAAAGAATCGGCAAACTTACCACGGATTTCATCTTGCCATTCAACATTTGTCCGTTTAAGAGCCTCAATATTTAAACGAATTGGTACGTTTGGCAATAGTTTATCGGAATTATTACCATCTATAACTCGTCGGTATAAAAATGGTTTTTTGGCTTTACTAGCTTGGAGTCTTAAATTTTCTAACTCTTTAGTAGTAGTTGGTGAGTAGTAAGCCAATCCGTCACCTACCAACTTATCAGCAAGTTTTTGGTAAGTTCCGCTCTTTTGTCGGTTAGATTGAATGTAGTCAATATTTTGAGGCGTTCCTCCGCTTATCCAAAATCCATCATCAGGCTTTAAGCCTAGCCAAGCCAAGCCATCCACAATCTGTTCAATAGCTTCTGGCACAAACCGCTGGCGATCAGTGTCTTCTAATCGTAGAATAAATTGTCCGCCTCTTTGATTTGCAAGTAAGTAATTAAATAAGGCTGTTCGAATTCCACCGACATGTAAAAAGCCAGTTGGACTAGGAGCAAAGCGAGTTCTAACCACTTTCATATAATTAGTATTCTAACAGATTGTAATTGTTTGTATGCGAACCTATGTGTTAGCTTCGCTTTCTACCTAATATAATGAAAAATTCCTATAATTTAGTGCTTTCGTTAAAAACTATTGGCGATTTTAAGTAACTGGTCAGAATTAAGTGTTGAGTTTCCTTCAATTTTGTACCAAATGCCTCCATCTACCCAAGTAGCGTTTGCGTCACCATACGTAAATATAGTCTTTCCATTTGCTTGATTATGCTGCTCAAAGCCTTGGTCTTTAGTTGCCACGTAGTCATTTAATAGCGTCTGACTATTCCAATTAGAGGCCGTTTGGCTAATGCTGAAATTACGATCGTCACTATTGGAATGAAGATTGATGACAATTTGTCCTGGCGTAGCTTTAATCTGCCGGCTAATTGCAAAGCCTGAAGGACTATAACCAGGCAAGGAAGCATGAATCCCGGCTTTACTAACAGCGGCGCGCATAGCAATGTTTGTTACGTTTTGGTAGGCTATAAAACCCCCCAGTAATACAACAATTAGTATTGGTGCACCAATATTTACAATTTTTTTAGTCATGCTCTTCTTGTTAGCTTTATAAGCTGAGTGGTTTGACTTTGATAACTTTTGCTCATGGGAATTTGCTTGGGCTAAAGCTTTTGTAAATAGATCGCTAGCCGGACTAACAGATAGTTCAGCTAGTGGTGTAATGTGACTACTCGGGGTCTGGTGAGACTGCGTCTGCACATCTAAAACAGCTGTTTTTTTAACTAAAGTTGGTTCAGAATTTAGGTCTTTGAATCGACTGATATGTTTGTTTTTTGGAATGTCTTTAGCGCGCCTGTATCGATTGGCCACAATTTTTGAAGTTAAGCTTATGATACCAGAGCTTGGGTCTATAGCTTTATTGTCGGCGTCAAGCCTAGTTGCTAGGCTTTTAGGTCCAACAGACTTAGGTCTAGAAACACTAGAACGCATAAGGGTTTTAGTGTGTTCGCGACCCAAGTGAACTTTACCAGAATTTTGCCCTAAATGTTTTACAAATACACTAGATTTGTCTAACTTTAAATCCTTTTTAGTTGACATCTGATTCTGGTTAATTACAGAAGTTCTTCGCACCCCGTCAATATATTTGAGTTGGTCCGAATGCTTAACGGACTGATCAACTGTCTTACCGATAGGTAACCCGGTAATTACGTCGAACGACTTGCCATTTAACGCTATTGAATTTTGTTTGCCCATTTTGATTTATTACCTGTTAGTAAGCCCAGGCCTTATCTAATCTCTAGTCATATTACTATCCTAATGGTTAAATAACAAGCTAAAAATAGTCTTTAAAAAAGTTTGAATCCCCTTTATTTCAAAAGGTTCAAGCTAAATTATTTACAAACTTCTAAATTCTTGTTTATGCTATAGAATATTGAATAGGTTAACTATGGATTTTTTAGATCCCTCAAAAAAAAGATCTCAAAATATAAGACTCTTCTTAGGCTATATTTTAGTAGCAATTGCTATTTCACTGGCATCTCTAATTTTGCTTCTGCAGTCTTATGGTTATGACGTGGATCGGCGGACTGGCAAGGTTATTCAAAACGGACTGGTATTTTTAGACTCTCACCCCGTATCGGCCGAAGTTACTGTCAATGGAGTAAGTAAAGGCCGCACATCACTGAAACTAGTAATGCCAGCAGCAAACTATACTATTGAGCTAAAACAAGCTGGTTATCAAACTTGGTCCAAGACCGTAAGTTTAGTAGGCGGTAGTATTGAACAACTTGTCTACCCTTTTTTGTTCCCTTCAAAATTAGTATCAGCCGATCAACAGCTGTATATAAGCCCTCCAGTTCTAGCTAGTTTAAGCCCAGACCGCCATTGGTTATTAGATCAACTCCCAGGTAACTTGAATCACTTTGATCAATATGATATTTCCCAAACTCAAAATACTCAGAGTCAATTTGATTTGCCGACAGATTTATTGAGTTCAGCATCGGGCCCGCAAAGTCTATCCGTAGTTGAATGGTCAACGGATAATCGGCACCTGGTACTTAAACATAGTTTTAATGGTACCTATGAATTTATAATGGTAGATAGAGCCAGCCCCGCAGATTCTATCAATATTAATAAACTATTAGCCGTTAATCCGTCGGATATAAGTCTACGGGATAAACGCTTTGATCGTCTTTATTTATATGATGCTAAAACTCAGGTTTTATCAACTGCAGATCTAAAAAATAAACAAGTCGTGCCTATTTTAGATAAAATCATTACCTTTAAAGCCTATGGTGCCGATACATTGCTGTACTTAACTAGTCTGAATAGCCCCGAGGGAAAGTACTCAATTAAATTGTGGGATGGAAGTAAAAGTTATTTACTACACAATTATCCTGCTACCGGTAACTACCAGCTCAATATGGCAAATTATAATGGAACAACCTACGGTGTTATAAGCTCTGACTCAGCTGGGGAAGTTTATATTTATTCAAACCCACTCAGTTTAGCCAAAAGCGGTCATAATGCTTTTCCGTTTAGAGTGCTTAAAATAATTAACCCACAGTTCATCTCTTTTTCGGCAAATACTAGGTTTATTGCGGCTCAAAATGGCCCGAATTTTACAGTTTACGATATTGATACAGACCGTCGATTTCGTTATAAACTACCAGAGAGTGTACCAATTACCAGTAAAGCAACCTGGATGGATGGTCACCGTTTAATGCTGGTGGCCGATAATAAAACGCTGGTCTATGATTTTGATGGTATTAATCAGAAACAGTTATCACCGTCGTTAGCTAGTTTTGACCCATACTTTAACCGTAATTACGACGCCCTGTACAATATTGCTCCATCGATTAGTGCACCAAATCGCTACGCCTTAGTTCGTACTGAGATGATCGTTAAATAAATTAGTGACTTAACCAACCCTTAAATCGACTCCATAACGACGGAGCATTACTCGGTAAGACAGCTGGTTGGACGTTAGTTCTAATAGCTGTACTAGTTGAATCAGCAGCTGGATCAGGACTAATTTGCTCACCAGTAACTACTAGTCGATGAAGCGATGTGCCAGGTGGATCACAAGTTATTAAGCTGGCTGAGGCTGTTCTGTCTGAACTTGTAAGTACCGCCACGTCGTTTGGTTCGACAATCTCTTTTTTGTAAACTTTATAAGCGTACAGTTTACCATTCTTAGTTAAATAAAAAAGATCACCATTACTTAATCGACTCAGTAGAACAAAAGCAAATTTATATTTACCAGGATTGAATATGTTATTACTTGAGTGTCCAAAAATTACTAAATTGCCTTTTTCGCCAGGGCTTGGGGTAGTAGCATAGTGCACTACACCTCTTTGCAGAGCTGTTTGTACAGCCGCGTCAGCGATTGATGGCTCGTCGTAGACCACAGGTATTTCAACGTTTATTTTGGGAATAATAACTTCTGGATTTGGACCGACAGCGACCGAACCAGGATCAACAATAATTGGCGTCGAACTAACGTGACGGCTAGGTGTTATAAAAGGCGCAATAAAGCGTTCGTTAAAGAAACTAAATAACAAGATTAGTATTACAAGCGCCCCCATGCCTAACCCGAAGACTAGGGACTGGAAATGCTGCTTAGCCTTTAGCTTATGTCTTGCATCGACGGCACCCAGTAGTTGCCGCTTTACCTGAGTAACTGTGCGTTTTCGGTGCGCAGGTTGGTATTTATGTGGTTTAGTAGTATCGATAGTTTCTGGTCCAGTGTCAAAAACATGGGCTTTATCGGTTGTCGCGACGGGAAGCTGCATTACCGGCTGATGCTGCACTACCGGTTTGGCGTGTTGGTTTTGCTGGTAAAACTCATCCCAAACTTGTTGTTTTTCTAGATCACTCAAGTTTGTATAGTACTCATGCCACTTGGTTTGAATTTCAGCTAAAGTTTTCCCAGAATTTGTTAGATGATAAATAAATTGCTGATGTTTAGAACGGTGCTTAGCCTGGTCTGCCTCCTTTGCTTCTTGCTTGGCGTCAGGTTCGTCGTCATACAAGCTATCTAGTTTTTGACGTATTAAATTAGCGGCCTGCTGAGCTTGAGCTTTTTCTTGGTCGCGATTAGACTGCTGGGTGGTTTTGTCTTTGGGATCCATGAGTTGCTAGAGAGTTCACCATAAGTATATTATAATTATCTCTGTTCTACTACGACTATACAGAGGTAAACCATTCGGGCGGGTGGCGGAATTGGTAGACGCGCTGGACTCAAAATCCAGTGTTGGCAACAACATGAGGGTTCAAGTCCCTCCCTGCCCACCATTTAATGATCGACAATTGAAGTTGTTAGTGCTTCAAATGCTTTGGTTGGGTTTTGTAACCACCAAACCGCAGCTTTAGCAGCAACTGGAAGTCGCCAAACATCTTCTGGGCCTAACTTAGTTTTAGTGGTAGAGACCCGACCATCGACGGCTACAAATATTGTATCTAACTGTTTTATTATTAAATGCGATTTAAATTGTAGAGTAAAGTCATGCAAACTTTCAATTAGTCGAATGACATCCATATCGAACTTAAACGCCGTATCAAATTTTGCCGATCGACCAAGCTTTTGCAATTGAGCCATAGTTAAGACAAGTGTAGTATTACTACGGTATACCAGACTGTTGGGTGAGCTTGTAAAATAGTCCATGGCATCTTTTGTTATTGTTAATTGGCCACTATATTTACTAATAAGTTTTTCAAGTAGTATAGCTGTTTCACTATTACGACCTAGATCGCCTGCCAGTAGTACTGCGTCAGCCCAAGTTGCTTGATCTATTAACTGCGCTAAAGCTTGTTGAGCGAAGCTACCACTTGGGGTAGAAGCCGCGAAGTTAGCTTCGGGTAGCAATAGACTAACAGTTTTTTTAAGCACATCTGGCAGAATTACCCTAACCACACCGACACCAGCTGCACCAGACTGCGTATAAGCTTGACCGACAGCCGCAAAGCCATGGACATTTCCACCGATAATTAATAGCTTACCAGCGGTGCGTCTAGTTTCGGGTTTACTCCAAAGTAAGTCTGGAAATAGCGGCTTTTCATCGATCTGTTTATGCCAGTAGGTATTTCCCATGTCTTAAGTTTAATTCATATACCATATTTTTACGTTCAATTACAACTTTCCAACCTTTTTGGCGGGCCTGGTCAAATAATTTCTTTTCGGGGTTAAAGGCAATCGGTTCTTCTACCATTTCGAGCATCGATATATCGCTGGCGCTATCACCTACTGCAATACTTTTAGCCCAAGTTACTTGATGTTTAGACAGCAAATCTTCTAATACTTTATGTTTATCGCTAAGATGAGTAATTTTCTGACCACTGAAACCACTGCCTTGGCGTTCATAGTTACTACCAACATAGTCGTCAAAATCATAATACTTTGCGATTTTTTCGACAATTTCAGTCTGGGATCCGGAGATCGCAAATAACAAGTAACCATTTTGTTTAAGCTGACTAATAAGATTGCGTGTGTAGGTGTAAACCTGGTCTTTATATTCTTCAAATACGCTATTAGTCGCTGAATTAAACTGTTCGATACTCAAGCTTTTTAATAATTGCTCGTAGACCTTGACTAATTGTCGTTCATAGTCTTTAAAGGCTTCTTTATGGGAGCGTTGCTTCCACTGCATGCGAGCGTTAAGAATGACCCGGTAAGTTTTAGAATCAATTAAACCTTGTTTTGCTAGAGCATCAGCTACGGCATGGTACAATTGCCATCTAACTAAAGTTCCATCGATATCAAAAACAGCAAATCTGCGCCCCGTTACCATATCTTTTAGTTTAGCACTATAATTTATTGATACTTTTTATAGCCAAATAAAAATTGCCTACGTTGGTAACTGTTTAAAATATTATTTGTTTCTGGAGTTGAGTGTACTCGCATATTTATTCTAATATTGGGACTGTCGGTATTATCGTGAACAGTTGGTCGCTTATGAATTGCAAAAGAGTCAAAAGCCAATATGTCTCCGGCACTGGCTTGGGTCACGTGAAGTCTTCCAGCCATTATCAAACCATTTACCAGTATTGGTAGTATACAGTTAGGTGTAATTTCCAGTCCATTGATACCACGACCTTCTGCAAACTGAGTTGGGCGAATATTAGCTGAAACAAATGTAAGCTCAGTCGGGAAATTAAGATCTCTATGCCAAACACTATTTGAACGGAAAAAAGGCTTAATCCCTTTAAGATTAGAAATAGAATATTCTACTTCAGTTGAGCTATAACCCAGTTGATTATCATAAAAACTCAATGCCGCTTGAGAAATTGGAACTATTGTTTGGATAACTTTGTTAGCGGCACTATTGTTAACTGTTTTATAGGGAGGATCTAATAAAAATTCTGGGCTGCATCTACCTTCAAGCTCTTTTCCTGGTTGTATTTGATCGGCAAGTGTATCAAAAACATTACCTGTTACGCTTCCAACAAATTCAGGACCAGGCGCCGCACTCTCGGTTTCTACAGATAGTATCATAAGTTCTATAGTAATACATAGAGATTAGATTTAGTCAATAGAAAGTTCAATGCTTATTGGGCAATGGTCAGAGCCCATAACATCTGTGTGAATTTGGGCTGATATAATTTTTTCTTTTAGTAACTTACTGGCCATAATATAGTCAATCCGCCAACCAATGTTCCGGGCCCGCGCATTTGCCCAGTGAGTCCACCAACTGTAATAACCATTTCCCTTCTTGAACTGCCTAAATGTGTCAATAAAGCCGCCATTAATGAAGTTTTGAAATCCTTCCCTTTCCTCTTTAGTATAACCCTTTTTACCTTCATTTTCTTTGGGACGAGCTAAGTCATCGGGAGTGTAAGCAACATTTAGATCGCCCGTGAAAATCACTGGTTTTGTCTTCTCTAGTTGTTTAGCGTATGACAAAAAAGCTGGATCCCAGTGCTTATGACGCAGCGGTACTCGACTTAGATCATCCTTAGCATTGGGTGTATAGACCGTTAAAAGATAAAATTTGTCAAATTCTGCAGCAATTACTCGACCTTCTTTATTTGGATCACCATAGACGTCACCAGTGACTTTATATTTCTTAACTATAGCTTCTGGGAATCCATTAATGACCTGCAAGGGTTTGACCTTAGTGAATATAGCTGTACCAGAATAGCCTTTCTTTTCAGCTGAATTCCAATACTCTTTATATTGTGGCGCATCCACTTCAGATTGTTCCTGTACAGCTTTAGTTTCTTGAAGTGCTAAAATATCCGGCTGATGATCAGCTAAGAATTTTTGCAGCAATCCTTTATTCCAGACAGCCCTAATCCCGTTGACATTCCAACTATATATTTTCATTAGCATCATTATAGCTGATAAAATAGCTATTAATGTATAAGCGAATACTGTTAAAACTATCCGGCGAACAACTTGCTGGTCAGTTTGAAACCGGTATTGATACCAAAGTAGCTAATTTTTTAGCAGATGAAATTAAGAAAGCTGCCACGTCGGGCTGCCAAATAGTCTTAGTTGTTGGAGGTGGCAATATAGTAAGAGGGGCCGAAATTGCACTGCAAGGTATCAGACGAGTCACAGGAGACCAAATGGGTATGCTAAGCGGTTTAATCAATTCTATGGCAATGACCGATATATTAGAAGCTCATAAAATTCCAACACGCTGTTTAAGTAATATTTTTGCCGATCAAGTTGCCGAGGCTTATTCTAACCGCCGTGCTATAAAACATTTAGAACATGGCCGAGTTGTAATTGTGGCCGGTGGAATCGGACGTCCCTACTTTACGCACGATACTGCTGCAGTTAATTTAGCACTTGAACTGGATTGCCAGGCTGTACTTAAAGCTACCAAAGTCGATGGGGTTTACGATAAAGATCCTAATCAGCATAAAAGTGCCGTAAAAATTGACAGCTTAAGCTTTCAAAAGACCATTGAAAATTCAAACATTAAGATTATCGATAAAGCGGCTTTAGGCTTGGCTATGGAACATAGCATGCCGTTAATAGTGTTTAACGCTTTCGAAAAAGATAACTTACAAAAGATTATAAAAGGTCAGTCTATCGGCACGCTAATTAATCACTAAATGTCTATCGAGGACCCTGGGTTTAATGTTTGAAATTTGCAGTTAAGAGCTTTCGCAACTCCACCAAGAATATTTTCATTTAAGTTCTCACCTATTTCAGATAGTAGCGCATTATGCGTTGGAAATGCGATTTTTGGTCTTACTGCAGTTAAAAAATCCATGGATTCTGCCAATTTTAACCAAGGTGCACTGACTGGTAGAGCTAGCACACTCACTTTAACCTGGGGTACTGTAAATGAATCGCCTGGATAATAAAGCCGGTCATTTACTAATAGTCCGACGTTTTGATTTTTTGGCCAGGATTCATGGATTATGGCGTGTTCACCGCCAAAGAATGCTAATTTAAATGGCCCAGCTTTAGCCTTACTGCCTCCACTTACAACTTGAACCTTAAGTGAGGAAAGTTGATCGGCAACTTCTTGAGTGCCAAAAACTATAAGATTTGGATTGTTTCTAACGATATTGGCTATATTCTTTTGGTTCAAGTGGTCCCCGTGAACATGAGTGATAACGATAGCTTCAACGTTTTTTAGATCTTTCGGTAATGATGTAGTAAAAGATCCCGGATCAATAACTAGTAAGCGATTTCCGTCCTCGACTACTAAACAAGCATGCTCATATTTTGTTATTTTCATATTCAAGTTATACCTCTCTCTTAGTTAATAAAATATTACATTTCACACAAAACCTGGCGGAGGGAGAGGGATTCGAACCCTCGATGGAGTTACCCCCATACCACCTTTCCAAGATGGCGCACTAGACCAACTATGCGATCCCTCCGCGTCGACTATGATTATACTAAAAAATTACTACAACTAGTGTCTTGCAGGTCTAGCAACTCTAGGTTTAAACTATCTTAGAGACATTCGTAAAAACTAGAGAGGTGTGTTCCGATGGGGACACACCTCTTATGTAACTCAAGCAAAAACCATAAGCGGAATATAAAAATATGCCAGTTATTGTCTTAAAGGACGTTTCAAAACTGTATGGTCTGGGCGATGCTACAACGGTCGCCCTTGATGAAATTAATATTGAAATTGACCAAGGTGAATTTATAGCGGTTATGGGACCAAGTGGATCGGGTAAATCTAGCTTAATGAATATTATCGGGCTGCTTGATCGACCTAGCCATGGCAGCTACAGCTTAAGCGGTCGCGATGTTGCAAGATTGAATAGCAATCGCCGGGCTAAAATCCGCCGCGATAGAATTGGCTTTGTTTTTCAGTCTTACAATTTGCTTCCAAAACTTAATGTGGTTGAAAATGTGGCTTTACCACTAGCCTATAAAGGTGTATCTCCGGTTAGGAGATTAAAACGAGCCAGCCACATGCTGGACCAAATAGGCATGAAAGACCGCGAATATTTTATGCCCAAACAATTATCCGGTGGTCAGATTCAAAGGGCTGCCATCGCCAGAGCCTTAATTAATGATCCGAATATTATCATTGCAGATGAACCAACCGGCAATTTAGACAGCAATGCCAGTTTGGTGGTTATGGAGTTACTAAGTGAGGTTCATCAATCTGGTAATACAATTTTAATGGTTACGCATAACCCTGAGTTAACGCGTTATGCCAGTCGAGTGCTGTATATGCACGATGGCAGTATTATTCATGACGAGCAAACACCAATTGGCCAAGTCCCACGATTGGCTCGTCGAGTTATGTATTTGTTCCCACGAAAAACTGAAGAAGACGACGCAGCTGGTGTGTCGGCTCTAATGCATGCCATACCAGACAAACAAGTTGAAAAAAAACGACCCAAAGTTCGCCAGACTAAAGCCAAAAAACGCCGCCCTAGAAAGAAGCGAAGTAATGTTAAAAGGTAATTTCAAAATTGCATTAGCTGCTGTTAAAACGGCTAAATGGCGTAGTTTGCTTACTATGCTCGGCATAATTGTTGGTGTTGTTTCGGTAGTTACTACAGTAAGTCTAGGAGAAGGAATTAAACATCAGGTCATTGGACAAATTAACCGATTAGGAAGCGATGTGATTACTATTAGACCCGGGAATATTGTAAACCGTGATGCTGAAGGTCGGATTACTAAAGTGAACGTCATAAATGGCTATAATTTTAGTAGTGGCAGTCTGCCGACTAATGATATATCCTCAATTAAAAAAACCGCTGGTGTAAAACTAGCCGTTCCGATAAGTATTATCACTTCATCGGCCAGGGCCAGTGGTCGAGATTATAACGACGGTTATATTATAGGAACTACTTCCGGACTACCAGAAATTCTTAAACAAAAAGTACTATACGGCGAATTTGTGTCTGAACCGGATAGCGATATTCCATCGGCCGTAGTCGGTTACAATGTAGTTAATAAATTATTTGATGAAAACGTACCGGTTGGCCGAACAATAACAATTCGCGGTCAAGATTTTATTGTCCGTGGAATTTTAGACAGATTTGGGTCATCACCACTAGCTTTTGGTCCGGATTTGAATAATGCTATTTTTATTTCTTATAGTATGGCTCAGAAGTTAACTGGCGGTAATAGCCAGCTGGTCCAAGTCTTGGTTAAGCCTAGTAATCCAAATCAGACGACACAAACTATCGCTAATCTTAACCAACAGCTACTCAATAGCCATGGCCAGCAGAAAGATTTCACTATTTTACGTCAAGATGAGAATCTGCAAGTGACTAGTGATATTTTGAACATTCTAACTGCTTTTGTTGCTGGTATCGCGGCTATTTCTCTATTGGTCGGCGGGATTGGCATTATGAATATAATGCTTGTCTCAGTTAGTGAAAGAACCCGGGAAATTGGAATACGAAAAGCCATTGGTGCTACTAATAGCCAAATTCTTGGCCAGTTCTTAATTGAAGCTTTAGTATTAAGCTGTGTTGGGGCCGCAATTGGACTAATCATCTCCTCATTAGTTATTGCGGGAGTAAGAGTTTTTACTCATCTGCAGCCAATTATTACTTTGCCAATAGTAATTGCTGCCAGCCTAGTAGCTATAGTCGTAGGAGTTTTATTTGGCTTAGCACCTGCTGCTAAAGCAGCTAGTAAAGATCCGATTGATGCCCTACGTTATGAATAAAACAATGAAAAAATTGCTGCACCACCAGCCGCTAACATTATTAAGGTAATCACCCAGCCCATAAAAGTAGTTCCCGGTTTATTTACCCACTCGCCCATAACTCTTTTATTACTACTTATTAGGACTATCAATAGCAGAACTATTGGTGCTACCAAGCCATTGACAACAGCTGAGTAAATCAAGGCTTTAATGGGGTCCAACCCGATAAAATTTAGCCCTAGCCCTATTAACATTGAAATAATAATAACCCCATAAAAAGCGTAGGCTTGTTTAAGTTTACGGTTAAGTCCACCGCGCCAATTTAGGCTTTCAGCTAAGGCATAGCTGCTGGATCCTGCCAACACCGGGATCGCTAGTAACCCAGTACCGATAATGCCGATAGCAAACAACCAATAAGTGGAATTTCCAGCAAATGGTCGTAAGGCTTCAGCGGCTTGAGCAGCGGTCTGTATTTTAGTAATGCCATGACTAAATAATATTGCTCCACAAGCGGCAATAATAAAGAACATTACAATGTTTGAAAGTAACATACCACTCCAAACATCAATACGCATAGATTTGATTGCCTTTTTAGTCGAGCCTTTTCGCGAAGCAATAGATGTTTTACCCTTCTCTACTTGCTCTTCAATCTCTTGAGACGTTTGCCAAAAAAACAGATATGGTGAAATTGTAGTGCCTAAAATGGCACAAATTAGCAGCAGCTGGTCTTTATTGAATTTAACAGTTGGTATAAAGGCATGCGATATGACTGTACTCCAATGTAGATGAGCTAGAATAGCTGAAAATACATAAGCTAGAAGTACTAATGCTAACCATTTTAAATATTTAGCATAACGGGCATAAGGAGTGAAAATTTGCATACCTAAACTAAAAACTGAAATACCGACAACTAATGCCGCGAAATTTAGAGATGGCTTAAGCAGTTGCACACCTTTAGCCATGGCTCCAAGGTCGGCGCCAATATTAAAGGCATTGGCTGCAAAAAGTAAAATTGTAGAGATGTAAAGCACTTTGCGTGGGAAGAAAGTTCTAATATTCCCAGCTAGTCCTCGCCCTGTTACCATGCCAATTCGAGCACACATTTCTTGAACGATGGCCATCAGCGGAAATGTAAAAACGGCTAACCACAGTAGTTGGATTCCATACTGGGCGCCAGTTTGGGAATAGGTAGCAATACCGGATGGATCGTCGTCTGAAGCACCGGTTGTCAACCCAGGGCCAAGCGAATGCCAATAGCCACGAGTCTTTCTAACTGCGTTAGAAGCTTGTTCGGTCGGAAATACTTGGGCAACTTTACCAGCCGCATCAATAGTCTGCTCTAACATTTGGGCCGGTGCTTCAAAACCTTTAGTAAATATGTCTTTTTGTTTCGGTGTCTTTTTCTCTGACATTGGTTATGCTAATTATCGCATACTGCTAACAAAACTACACTAAGTCGAGATTGACGTTAATCGCTATAATACGATTGGTAAATGATAATACTTTTAACTGTTTGTATTTTGCTAGTTGGGTTTTTGGTAGCCGGCATCAGCGGCGCACCATGGGTACCTGCCCGTAAAGTTGACATTGATCACTTATTTGACGAGGTACACTTAAAAAAGTCTGATTCAGTAGTTGAACTTGGTTGTGGTGATGGCCGAATCGTGGTTGCTGTAGCTAGACGCGGAGTAAAAGTAACCGGCTATGAGATTAATCCACTGCTATATCTAATATCTGCCCTTCGAACCCTACCCTATCGATCAATTGCCAAGGTTAAGTTTGGCAGCTTTTGGAATAAAGATATATCAGGAGCCGATTTAGTAATAGCATTTTTAATCCCTAGAACAATGCCCCGTTTGGCTATAAAAGCCAAAAGCCAAATGAAACAAGGCTCTCAATTAATTAGCTACATCTTCGTATTACCTGGCCTAAAACCAGTCAAAACTGATCAAAAATGGCACATTTATAAATTTTAATGTCAATTACGGTGCTTCAGTGATATCTGCTGAATCAAAAAGTCTGACTTTAAGTGCTATCAGCCGCATGCAAATAACATGAAGATGCAAGCTTAATATCAGCACGATTATTCCCAATAAACTATAAATAAATCCCGTAGCATGAGGCATGTTGCCAACTCCAATCTTTGCTGACAGCACCGAAAACGGTACTAAAATTCTGATAAAAAAAATCCAGTAAATCAGCCAAAATACGATAATAGCTGCTCTAATTCCGGCTCGCAGGGCGATAGCATGCCAGCCACCCTTTGGGTCAATATTGGTATATGTAGTTTCTTCTATGTCCTCGGCCGCGCTGGATACACTTCTAATAAAACTAAACAGGATAATATAAACAATTAATCCAAGTAACATCCACATGGCAAAATAAAGGACTTTATTAAGGGTTGGGTTGCCAAAGACCGTATTATTAAGTGCCGAGACCGTATCATGGGAGGATTTAATTAGCTCAGCAGAACTATTCGGCCCAAATAAATAACGATATATCAATCCGCTTTTAGTTGCATAAGTTAATATTGCTACAACGTAAATTAATATGCTCAGAATAATTACGCTTATAGTGCTTGATGTAGAAGGCTGCAATAACATCCTAAGTTGTTTAGTATCTACATCTAACCTAGTACTTAAGAAGCTCAGTAATTTTTTTTTGGAGGTACTTTCCATATTCGGTTTATCCATAACCATCTAAGACTAAAGTATAACTAAAGCTAAGCTTGTATAAAAGCGACTTAAACGCTGATATTTTTAGAAATCGCTTTTATGCTAAGTACATAATGGTGTAAAATATTAAATAGTGTTATTGACAAATAAAAAATCATGTTATATTAAATTTGATAACCAACTGAGCTATTACTTACGAATTATCTAAAAACTATGCCGTCAATAAAAGACTATTTTCACCGAATATATAATGAAAGACAAAACTGGGGATTTGTTCATAAATTAATTCTATCAAGTGGTCTTTTAGTTGCTACTGCGCTTATTATTTTGTCGGGCGTAATACCAAGTAACAATTCAGCCCAATCTTTATCTAAAAGTTCTTTACAGGTAATATCTTCAATATCTGGCGGTGGTGTACACTCCTGTGCTTTATTAAGTTCGGGTACTGTCGAATGTTGGGGACGTAATGTTTTCGGTCAGTTGGGAAATGGTACTACAACAAACTCATCAGTGCCAGTAGCGGTTAGTGGTTTGAGCGGAGCAATTGCCATAGCTACAGGCGGTGCTCATAGTTGCGCCCTAATAAGTGATACGACAGTCAAGTGCTGGGGTTATAATTTTTCCGGCCAACTTGGCAATGGCACAACAAATAAATCTTTAGTTCCGGTATTGGTAAGCGGATTAAGCGGTGTAATAGCTATTGGAGCTGGAGATTCTCACACTTGCGCCCTGCTCACAACAGGAACTGTCGAATGTTGGGGTAAAAATGATTCTGGTCAGCTAGGAAACGGTACGACTACTAACTCATTGATACCGGTACCGGTGAGTGGTTTAAATGGAGTTAAGGCTCTTGGATTATCAGGAAATATTGCTCACACTTGCGCCCTGCTTACAGCCGGAACGGTTAAATGCTGGGGTAAGAATGATTCTGGTCAGCTAGGAAACGGTACGACAACAAACTCATTATTTCCAGTATTAGTAAAAAACTTGAGTAATGTAACTTTCATGGTTGGAGCTTTATATCATTCTTGTGCCCTAATAAACGATGGAACGGTTAAATGTTGGGGTATTAATGCATCTGGACAATTAGGAAACGGTACTACTAATAACTCCTCGACACCTGTTACAGTAAGTTCTTTGAGTGGAGTTAAATCAATATCTGGTGGAGGTACAAATTCTTGTGCTTTGTTAACTACTGGCGGTGTTGAATGTTGGGGTAGTAATTTCTTCGGACAAGTTGGTAATGGTAACACCTCTAGCACTACTGTTCCGTTTAAGATAAACAGCTTAACCAGTGTTAGTTCTATTACTACGGGGAGTGCACACAACTGTGTTCTGCTTAGTGATAATGCTACCGTCAAATGTTGGGGATATGACTTTTTTGGACAACTTGGAAATGGCACCACCACCAACACTTCCTCTCCACGTTTGGTTAGTAATATACAAACAGCATCTGCAGTTTCCGCTGGTAACGAGTCCACATGTGCTTTGATTAGTGGAGGTATTGTCAATTGCTGGGGTATTAATACCTATGGCCAACTAGGAAATAGTACCAATGTTAACTCGTCAATTCCTGTCGGTGTTAGTAACTTAACAAACGTTTCAAATATTGACTTGGGCTATTATCATGCTTGCACAGTTGTGCTAAGTAATACAGTCAAATGTTGGGGCAAAAATGATTCTGGGCAACTTGGAAATGGGAATACAACTAATTCATCTATACCGGTAGCGGTAACCGGTTTAAGCGGTGTAAGGGCTGTTACTGCTGGAGAATCATACTCATGCAGTTTGTTGGCCGGTAGCACAGTTAAATGTTGGGGTAGTAATAAATTCGGGCAACTTGGGAATGGGACTACAAACAATTCCTTAGTACCGATTTCAGTTAATGGCTTAAGTAATGTGAGTGCTATTTCTAGCGGAGGTGCACACACTTGTGCCTTACTTACTAGCGGTATTGTCAAATGTTGGGGTAAAAATGATTCTGGGCAACTTGGAAATGGTACAACTGCCGATTCATCGTTGCCGGTTACAGTTAGTGGAATAAGTGGTGTTACTACCATTACGACTGGTGACTCACATAGTTGTGCAGTATTAACTGATACAACTGTTAGATGTTGGGGTAATAACTATTATGGTCAGCTAGGAAACGGCACGAAAATTAACTCATCGATACCGGCTATAGTTAGTAATCTTAGCGAGGTGACACTTGTTAAAGCTGGTGGCTCTCATAGCTGCGCCTTACAAAGCAACTCTTCAGTAGAGTGCTGGGGTGATGATTACACGGGTCAGACAGGTGACCCAACCGGAATACCAGATTCAAAACCCATTATGGTTGGTAATTTAACCGGGGCTATAAATCTTGCTGGTGGTGATTTTCATACATGCTCAGTTATGTCGGACGGTACTGTTAATTGCTGGGGTGATAACTTTTATGGTCAATTCGGTAATAGTTCTACAACAAATAGATCTATACCTGTAACAGTAAAATTCTAGATTATAGATTTATATTTTTTTTGTAACGGAACTATGGATAGTATCTTGTATAACGATGATACTTTGAAACCCCTCTATGCCACTTGGAGTACCAACCATTTTCATCCCAGAGAGTATATAGTTGCTCAAAATAAGCTTGATATAAATACTTAACTCGATCTAAACTAAAATTATCTAATGCGTATTTACGAATTTTATTTGGACTTAGTTTATCGACATTTTTAGCTGCCCAAACTGCTTCACCTAATGTACGAGCCCGATATCCAGCTAATCCATGCGGAATATTTTCCGGAAATGCTCCCCAATCGGTGGTAATGACTGGAGTTCCACAAAATAAAGGCTCAATAGATGTGCCACCAAACGGCTCAAGGTAATAGGAGCACACAAATACTGCCTTAGCTCGGCTCATTAGCTCAGCTCTTTGAGTTACGTTGGCGTGTCCCATGTGTTTGATATGATCACCCTCGATTGTTATCTCATCAGAACTAATTCGGTTACCATCTATTTTATTGACTCCTTGACCGGCAAGCACCAATTTAGCACCAATTTGTCTGGTTACTTCAACGGCCATTTCTGGCCCTTTGCGTTTGATTAAACGACCTATATATAAGTAAAAGTTGTCTTTATTAGAACGATAAGTGAAGTCTTTGGGATCAAAATAGTTCGGTATAACCGCATCAAAAAAACGGCCATTATCATCACGTAATTGGCCATGCACATAATGCATCTGGGCATAACTTTCATAAACTCGATAAGGTGCGTAGACTCCGTAATAACCAATGCCGTATTCCACGCTTATTAAATTGGGTAATCCATCAGAAATTTGTTTTTGGCAGACACCGCCAATAATACAAATAAAATCTCGTGGCTTGGCCCGTTTCTTTATTTCTTCAACTGCCCGGGTATTCGGTATTACCCAATGTGGCAAAGTTTCATTCCACTCAATATTAAAAAAGTTTTTCTTAAAGTCATAATCTCCAAACCACTTACGCTGTTCTTTTTTTGTGACAATGGTTATCAGTTCATCACAAGGAGCTTCGTTATCTTCTGATGCATATAAGAACACTTCATGACCAAGAGATTTCATCATGCGGCAAAACTTCATAACTTTTTGGGTATAAGCACAGGCATTATAGTCAGCAGTGGTTTGGGTATGAGGCAATGATATTACGTGAAAGCGAAACTTCAAAACATACACTCCTTTATCTCATTTCATTATGACAGATTAAGTTTATTTATATTGCTTATTATTTCTAGTAATGTTGTTAATAAATTCCATCCTATTAACTATCAAATCAATGATCTAGCGGTAATAACGAAATTGGTAAACTAGAAGTATAAGCAACCGCTGGTTTACTGCCAGTATAACTGGATGCAACTTGTTTTGCTCCGACTGAATAAGCTGCAGGTTCATTGCTAATTCCGAGGATTTGATTACGCAAAAACCAATATATACGAACTGCTAAATCTAAGTGAGCGGCTTGGGTGGGATGGGTGCCACTATCATCGGGGATGGTAAAGCCCTGAGCTATCAGGGCCGCGCTCTGAGTGCCGACGACATTCCCCCAGCCATTGGCGTTCCAGGCGTCATAAATATCAAAAATTTGAGCACCCAGGGATTGAGCCGATGACTTAGTTGACGCCCGAAAGTTGGCTTGATTGTAGGCTCCATTGGTACTAACAGTGTATTTGGTGCCATTGGAGGTGATTTGGACAACCTGATTCTGAGCCACTGTGCTCGACCCAGTTAACGTATTGCTATTCGGATTAATGGTCAGAGCGCTGGCATTAAGATTGATAATGATGACATACCAGGAAATAAGTCCTGGTGCAGGGGGGGTTGCTGGTAAGGTGGCAGTTAGGCTAGTGCCATTAAAGTTAAACCCAAAAACGTTGTCACTTGTGAGAACGGTGTAATTGGTCACCTTGGTGACAAAACTGGACGGCCCGGCGCCATTTTCCCAGGGGCTAATAAAGCCGACCGGACCCAGCGGCGAGACGCGATTATAAAACGATGTATGATTAGTTGCCCATTGACCGACGTTGTTAAATACCACGTCATTGATGTGCATAATAAACGTCCCACTATTGGGGGAATTGGTGATGGGCGAACCCGTGCCAAGTTTGACCGAATCAAAAAAAGCCAACGGATCGGCCGGAGCACTGGGAAATAATTGACTCATGAAAGTTCCCCCAACGGCCAGATTATGGACAATCAAGCCCTGAGTGGCCACCCTAGGATCGCTATAGAATAATTCGATGCCGGCTGGCAATACGCCGCAATCTGCCGTCCCGTCGAACCCCCGAATATCGATGGTTTGGCCAGGCGAAACGGCCGACGCCACATAAAATTTGGCCAATTTATCGTCATTTAGAATGGTCTGGCCCATGTTCGTCCAGCTGCCGCCATTAATCCGGTACTGCCAATTACCACCGCTGGCGTAGTCAATATAGTAGATACAAAAGCCAACGGCCGGGCGCCAATGGGTGGAGACCGTAAAGGTGGCAATGTTAGTAGCACCATTGGCATACTTAATTGAGTTATAGGGCATTTTATCGAAGGCATTACTGTTAGTAACGGCTGTCCAACTGCCCGCAAAACTCCATTCAGTAAGACTGACCCAACCACCGGAAACCGGTCGAATGCCGGTGCCGAGAAGCGGTCCCACTGTCGGGGCATCATTTAAAAGTTCAGCTGCCAGCTCAACCCAGCCGCCCTTCCCGCCCTGGCCGATCGAGACACCGAGTAGCTGAAATCCGACCGTTAATGAGTCACCGATAAAGACTATTTGTTTAATCATATGACTGGATATTAATAGTTAACACTGAGCGCGGCATTTTAGACCTGAATCTGATGGGTATTGCCCTTACTAGCAGCCGCACCGCCTTCACCCATCCCGGTCTTCGCACCGACGCCACCATCTGAGTGATCATCTTAACTCAACCACGCATACACGTTTATGACTCCAGCCGTGATTGTCCCGGCGGTACTCGGCATAGAAGCAACGTTTGTTAATCCGGTATCAGTGGTATTGCCACAAAGAGTGGGCGCAATACTAGTAACGGCTACAGCGATACCGGTAAGCGTTGGCACAGTTGTCGCAGCGACCATGATCCCGACGTAGTAATCGCCGGTCACTGTTGGCGTGTAGGTTGTTGCCAAATTTAACGTCTTGGTTGAATTGGCAGCCCAGGCAGTTGAAGTGTCGTCACTGGTGTAGCGCAGGTTAACCCGAGAGCTATTGAACAAACCAAATATCTGATGGGTGCCGGTGCCCAGTGCGGTGGTTGAAGATCTGAATGTAATGCTCGTATAGGTCACTCCTGCAACGAGAGTCACAGTTGTCAGGAAAAGTGTCCCCGACGTTAGAACTGTTTGATTAGCCAGACTGACAGCTGCGCGGTCAAACGTCGCAGCCAATGCGCTGGTCGGAAGGTGTTGATACATTGGTGCATTTGCCGACCACGACGGGATAGTCGCACCCTGAGTAAGTACCTGCCCCGATGTGCCTTTAGCCAGTCGCGACCAAATGTTCGATGCCGAGCCGTAAAGCAAGTCTCCCGTGGCTACAGCTGACTGATTAGTGCCGCCAAGGGCTGCCTGCAACGAACCTGGAGAGTAGTTAAGCGTCGTGGTCCAGGCTGATACGCCGTCTGATACTAAACCCCTGATCTGCAGCAAATTGGCAACCCCAATTGTAAGGTTCCCTGCCACTCCATCGATCGTATCGGAGCCGGTCCGTCCAATTGTGATCCAGTTGGGCGGATTCGTGGCCGATCCCAGGTCCGAAATGTAGATGACCGTCCCGCCTGGAACCGAGTTCGCAGCCGGAAGCGTCCAGGTGCGTGCTGCCGTGAATGCCGTGGATGAAGTGATGACCCAACGGTCGGTTGTCAGGATGGTGTAGTTGGCGTTGGTGACGGTCGTCAAACCCACGTAGGTCGGAGCCAATACACGGGCGTCAATTAGCTTAGCCAGCCCGTTGTTGATAGTTAGCAACGTATCAACGTTAGTGGCGTTAGCGGGGATGAAGATCCAGCCATGAACGACCCGGGTCGCAGTTGGGGTTGGGAAGGCGGGCGAGGCGGAGGCGGCACCTTGGTTGAATACGACAAAGCCCGACGAGTTCAATTCAACCGCTACCCACTTGGGATTGGTGGCATCAGCCATCGAGGCGATCGTGGTTGAGATGGCGGATTGGGCGGCATAGGTGACAGCTGTTAGATTGAATCGGTCGACACCAGCATCAAGATCTAAATTTGTCGGTGTTGCATTAGGTGATAGCGCACCGCCAATCTCGACGAAGTAGCCGGTTCCGGCCGTCTGTATGGCATTAATCTGAGCGGCCTGGAGAGCGGTTTGTGTTTGAACGGCACTGAGGTCGGTCGTCAGATTTGTAACGGATGATTCGGGAATACTAGTTCCCCACTTTATACCTGTGGTTTGAGTTGAATCAGCCAGTAGTAATTGCCCATCAGTACCAACACCAAGGCGTGCAGGTGTACTGGCTGCAGAAGCAGCGTAAATATCACCTTTAGTAGTTAGTGTGGACTTACGAGTTTGACCATCGTCAAAGAACCAATTAGTACCATCCGATACAAGTTCGCGGCTAGAGTATGGCACAACCAATGTAAGGTTACTGGCGCCGTTTATTGTGTCTGAGCCGTTCGGTGTAATGACGATAGTAATACTAGGGCTGAGACTACCAGAGTCGTCTCGTACAATTAATCGATAACCGGCGCCATAACTGGCAGCTGAGAGCAGTGTGACAGTCCGGGTGGCAGTGATTGTTGCATAACCAATGATTCGATCGGTTGCTCCAGAAGTGTAGTTAGCATCACTAACAGCATGAAAACCACCGGTTAAGCCGCTTGGTCCCGTCGCCCCGGTACTGCCGGCACCCGTGGCACCAGTCGCACCAGTCGCACCAGTTGTACCGGCACCCGTGGCACCAGTCGCACCAGTTGTACCGGCACCAGTCGCTCCGGTACTACCTTGTCCACCACTTCCACCCGTTGGGCCAGTGGCACCAGTTGTACCTTGTCCGCCACTACCACCAGTCGGTCCAGTAGCACCAGTTGTGCCCTGTGCTCCACTAGACCCAGTAGCACCAGTCGCTCCAGTACTACCGCCTGACCCAGTTGGTCCTGTGGCTCCAGTAGTTCCAGCACCAGTAGCACCTTGAGCTCCAACTGGGCCAGTTGCTCCAGTGGCACCTTGGGTAGAGGCATTACCAGGAGGGCCGGTTGGACCGGATGGAGTAAAAGCTATGTCAGTATCACCAGCGGTGGTGGTGAGAGTGCCGTTACTGGTTATGTAGGTAACATTGAGTTTACGGTAGCCAGCTGCAGTTGTCACTAAGCCAACGTTAAAGATAGCAAACTTGGTTGGGTCTGAGTTACTAAAGAGTTTAACTACTCCACCAACCATACTATCCAACCAGGCGGTGACGTCAGTAGCGCTACTGTTTAAGACGTCAGTGAATATTTGAGTGACTGAGGAAACTGTGGCGTTATCGTACCGGAACTTACCACTACCAGGATCAGCATCAGCATTGGAACTATTGTCAAAAGTATAGGTGAAGGTATCACCACCAGCTGATCCAATTGGACCAGTGGCACCACTAGCTCCATTAGCCCCAGTAGCTCCAGTTATACCTTGAGTTCCAGTAGGGCCTGTGGCTCCAGTTACTCCAACACCAGTAGCACCAGAGGGTCCGGTAGCACCGGTGGTACCGTTAGCTCCGGTCGCGCCAGACGCACCGTTAGCTCCGGTCGGGCCAGTCGCTCCAGTGGTACCAGCGCCAGTAGCACCGGTTGTACCTTGGGTTCCGGTCGCTCCAGTGGTGCCATTTGGACCTGTTGCTCCAGTAGTTCCAGCACCAGTGGCTCCAGTAGCACCGGTCGTTCCATTGGCACCAGTTGGTCCTGTAGCACCCGTGGCACCAAGACCAGCAGTGGCATCAACGTAAGCTTTGGTAGTGGCATCGCCTGAGACGGTGGGGGTAGGTACAGTTGGTGATACTGAGAAAGTCTTAGCACCGCTAATAGTATCAGTGCCATCTTTACTAACTACGTCTTTTAGAGTGCCATCTGGGTTATGGGCTACATCTAAAAAGCTATTAAGGATATCTCCCCAGGTACCGTCATCACCACCAGGAGTTGGTAATCGGGACATAGTTTTGTCTTCTTAACCTTCCACCAAAATCATAAAATTTTGTTTATTGTTCATTTTATAACATTTAACTTTTTTTCTCTTTAGGTGTATTTTTGGCTTGTTCAGCCTGAAGTATGTCATTAATCTTTTGGTTTTTCTCAGCTAAGAGTTGTTGAAGCGCCTGAATTTGAGCAAATATGTCATAAGCTTCGGCTTTTAATTTAGTAATTTCTTCCATAAATCCCCCTCCATAAATTAATATTAGTTTATAACATTTAGTTCATTTATTGGACTAACAATGTTTTTAATTGTTCTCAGTAAATGTTTAATCAATTTCAGCCCTCACCGCCTCAATTTCGGCAATTTGATTATCAATGTTTTTCAGACTTTTGGCTACTTGTTCACCAAGTCCAGATTTTTGATCTAAAAGCCGTTTTTGCTTGGCATCAAGAAAAGCTTTAAACTGTACCATTTGTTCTTGCTTGTTAGCATCAAAAAAATCTATAACTCCAGTTTGGTCACCATGTTCATTTAAAATGCTGGGTAAACTGTTCATAAATTCTATAACTAATTTATTATTATCCATATAAACCATTCTATGCTATCGGTATATGCCGCACTATATTACTTACGGATGCCCAAGATTGAGTCGCAGTTCCTGAGTTACCAAACGCTACCTGTAAATCTAATGTGTTAGTTCCGCTAGTAATATTTGTGATAGTAACAGATTGGGCACCAGTCGAAGAGTTGTTCGCTATTATAGGTTGTCCAATGGCAGCTCCACTACTTAAGATGGAATATGATCCTCTAGCTTGAGTGTTAGAACCAATTCGCCAAACAATTCTTATAACGGTGTGATGGGTGCTGGCTGAAGCTGCGGTTGCAGCTGTCGTGAAAGATGTCATTTGATTAGCGCCCAAAAACGCTGCTACTTGAAGCGTAGAGTTTCCGCCACTATTATTTAACCAAGTGCCGAAACAATCTACTTCAATTACATCACCTATTGCTAACTCATTAGCAGCAAAAGTATATGCACTACTAAAGATTGTTGTTAGCGTTGTAGTATTAGAGACTGTCACACCGCTTTCAGAGAGGTTGATTAGCGGTCTCTTTATCCAGGAGGAATCACCTCTCAGTATAGTTGTGGTGTCAGCCGTGCCAGAACCAAGCCGGCTAGCAGTTACCGTTCCGGCAGTCTGATAAGAAACACAGATCCAGTTGCCCGAACCGAGTGAAACAAACACTGCAGTATCATTCGCCGCTGTAGTAATGTTTGCCGCTCCGGGTAAGATTAAGCTTGTAGAATTTTGAGTTAATGTCAAAGCCCCAGTAAACTTTATTATTCGGCGAGTACCAGCTTGGACTGTATCAAAAGCAGTAATTGTTGTGGTTCCAGTTACGTTTAGGTAGTTACCGGTTGCAGCTCCTATGTTTGTGGTGGTAGCTGAAGCAATATCGGCTCCCTTAGTTTCATTAATCGGACCTGAGAAAGTGGCAGATTTGTCTTGATCTAGAGTCAAGACAGCAGCACTGGTATGAGTAGTGTTGGCAGTTGTTTGGAAAACTAACTTGCTTCCACCGGCAGTTGATGAAAATATCTCAGTCGAAGTGGCAGAGATTGAAGCACTAACAAACATGGTTGGATTGGCCGCTGAGTTGGTGGCGCCAGCGAAGGTAATTGATCCAAGACTTTCGGCTGATTGGACGGCGGTACCAGCAGCCTGAGTGCCATCGGCGCGTTGAAGTTGAATAGAAGCCCCCAGTACACCATATCCGCGTAGTCCGATAATACTAGCCCCAAAGCCACCGGAAGCACTGATTACATTGTCGACATTACTTGGCAATCGATCAATCAAAAAGGTATTGGGAGAGCTTGCGATCGCTCCACTGAAGCCACCAATAGTAAAAATGGTGGTGGTTGAGGACTGTATTGAGTTGGTACTTATTGTCGCAGTAGTAGAGTTGGTTACCGTTGCGATGGTTGCACCAGAAGGTATGCCCCAACCAGTGATACTGCGGCCAACATCGGCAGCAGTAAAGGCAGCTGTGGCCGAGGTGATATTAGTAGAGCTAGAAGTCGTGTTGCCATCGGCCGAAGTCTGCCTTCCAACCGTTAGGGCACCAGCAATCGTCGGTGAATTATCGAGAACGACTTTGCCAGTTCCGGTAATATCGGATACTTGGGTACCGTTTATCTTTAAAACGTTACCAGATCCGGCTGTATCAAAAGTCTTATTGGTTAGCGTTGCCGGGGTAGCTGTGTTTGCAACTACCCAAGTAGTATTGGTGGTATCAACTGTAACGACAGTATCATTTGTACATACCCAAACTGAGCCGCCGTATAGAGTGCCTTTACTTACTTCCACAATTCGGCTAATAACCGTGCCACCGGCTGGGAAATCGAGCGGGCGCGTCCAAGCTCCTGAAGCTACTGCCCATGGTCCGTTTTGGGATGCTGTTGTTTGAGCTGTTAGTAAAACGTTAAAACCGGCCGCTACCGTTACACCGTCTAATGTTGGAGTACCACTTAAACTAGCTACATTACTTACTGCTACTGCCGTACAGGCAGCAAGTACTTGATCGTGTAATTTATATCGAGAGCTGGGGGCGGAAGCGACATCTGACAAGTTATTTGCAACTATTAATCTGTTAACAGCAAGAGTTGGGTTCGGATAAGTACCCGTTAAGTCACCGCCGGCTGATCCATTTGGTGGTAACCCGGTTGGTATTTGCCCAAACGCTGCAGCATCACTAGCAGCTGTACCATTAGCTAGATTTGTTATCTTCTGAGAATTAAGACTAACCGAAGCTGTAGGAACTGCCAATTGATCAAGACGTACAGTTTCCACCTGAGTCTTAAAGTTAGCCGTAGAAGTGACGGTCGGGTTCGGATAAGTACCAGTTAGATCACCGCCGGCTGTACCAGCTGGACCAGTCGTCACATAGCTGACACTCCAGGAGGCTGCGGTTGTCCCGCTAGTAAGAATACAAGTTACTACTGCAGATGATGATGCTGCCATAACTTGAACCGCGCTGTCACCAGATGAATTAATAGTAACTGCGCCAGTACTATTGTTAGTAAATGCAAAGCCTTGGCCAAGAACCATGGTACTGGCAACCGGTAAAGTAACAGTTTGGGTTGCGCTGCCTGTAAAGTACTGTTGCATAGCACTACCTACGGTCAGAGTGGTAGTACCAGCAGCTGTGGTAGTAGTTGCATATGATTCAATAAAATTATTAGCCGTGGCATTGGCATTGGTATCTCGTAGCAATAATGTACTAGCAGTTGCGGCTGTAGCTACACCTGTTCCGGTTGAAATACCATTTATAGCTGGAGTTGTCAGAGCTGGCGAGGTCATCGTCTGGACACCGGTGAAAGTATTTGCAGCATCAGTACGGGCGATTGTGGCCGATGTACTTGGGAACGTCATGGTAGTACCATCGGTTCCGGCAAATGTTAATGAGTTGTTAACTGTAAGTGTTTTACCATCAGCTATAGTCAAAGTTGATGAAGTAGCTGGAGCGGTAATTGCAACTTTGTTTATAGAAGTTGCAGTAGCGACATTAATATTTGGAGTAGTTAGACTGACACCAGACTTGATAGTTGGGTTCGGATAAGTACCCGTTAAGTCACCACCGGCTGTTCCTGTAGGCGGTAACCCAGTTGGTATTTGCCCAAAGGCTGCAGCATCACTGGCAGCAGTACCATTAGCTAGGTTAGTTATCTTCTGAGAATTAAGACTAACTGAAGCTGTAGGAACTGCCATTTGATCAAGACGTACAGTTTCAACCTGAGTCTTAAAGTTAGCTGTCGAACTGACCGTCGGATTTGGATAAGTGCCAGTTAAGTCACCGCCGGCTGCTCCTCCACTGGCAATAAAACGTGCATCCAGTTGAGATAAAGCCAAATCATCGGCTAGCACTGTCCAAATGGCTGATGCAGCCGTGTATTCTAAGATAACTCCTTGATTAAGTAGACTAAGTGTTAAGCTGGTTGCACCGCCAGCTTTATTAAATACATCAGAACCAGTTGCTCCACCACTAGCTCCAGCATCAGCATGAGTGACTACAGTAACAGTATTAGTCGCACCTTGAATAATAAGCTTTATGCCAATAGTAGATTTATCTGCTGGGGCATCAGGTAGCGTTACCGTAAAGGCACCAGTTGTATTAGTATCACAAGGAACTAAGTCTCCTACACTAGCACTATAGTTAGCTGTTTTAACACCAGTTCTCGCTAAACCAAACTGACCTGCAGGTCCAGTCGCACCGGTTACTCCGGTTGTACCAGTTGACCCTGTAGCCCCTTGTCCACCACTAGAACCTGTAGCTCCTACAGAACCAGTAGCTCCTTGACTACCAGCACTACCTGTAGCCCCCGTATTACCTAGTCCCCCGGTTGTCCCAGTAGGTCCGGTGGCACCTTGGGGGCCGGTACCATAATTGTAGTTAGTACCGTCTGACCAAACAAAAACGCTTTGGTTTTGAGCTATTGAGCTAGTACTTACTGAACCATTTAAGGTGAGGCCGTTAGGATCTAAGGTTAAGCTACTGGCATTTAAATTAATAACAGTTACCATCCAGGGCTGAGCTGGGGCTGTGGCTGGTAGCTTAGCCGTTAAATTAGATCCATTAAATGTTATTTCTGTGCCATTGTCTCCTGAAACAATTGTGTAGTTAGTTGTTTTAGTAACTACGTTACCAAAACCGAGACCACTGCTTCCGGTTGCACCAGTTGCACCAGCCGAACCTGAAGCCCCGGCTGAGCCGGTGGCTCCTGTGGTTCCAGCACCGGTTGCTCCATCAGCACCAATCGGTCCTGTAGCTCCGGTAGCTCCCTGAGTACTTGCGTTGCCTGGCGGACCGGTCGGTCCAGGCGGAGCAAAAGTTAATACTAGATCTGCGGCCGTAGTGCCAAGCGTCCCAGCATTTGTGGTATAAGTTACATTTAACTTATCATATCCAGCGACGCTGGTAACTGAACCAACAGTAAAAATAGCAAACTTGGTGGGGTCTGAGTTATTAAATAACTTAACAACACCACCACCCATATTGTTGAGCCAAGTTGTAACATCAGTCCCATTACTATCTAATACGTCTACATAAATATGCGTGACCGAGGAAACAGTAGCGTTATCAAATCTTAGTTTGCCCGAACCCGGGTCTGCATCAGTTGTGCCTGTATCGAAGGTATAAGTAAAAGTATCACCACCAGCAAAACCTCTAGGCCCAGTAGCGCCACTGGCCCCAACTGCTCCGGTAGCACCGGCATTACCTTGACTACCGGTTGCTCCTGTAGTTCCAGTAGTCCCAGTCGGACCCGTCGCTCCGGTAGTGCCCTGATTTCCTGTTGATCCAGTAGCTCCTTGTACACCTGTTGTCCCGGTGGCGCCTGTCGTACCTGTTGTCCCAGTCGGTCCCGTCGCACCAGTGGTACCTTGCGTGCCGGTAGATCCGGTTGCGCCAGTTGTGCCTTGTGAACCTGTTGCTCCAACAGTTCCAGCAGGTCCAGTAGCTCCAGTTACGCCTGCTCCGGTTGCTCCTGTAGAACCTTGCGTTCCAGTACTTCCGGTCGGTCCAGTAGCTCCGGTTGCTCCTTGGCTACCTCCTGATCCGGTTGCGCCAGTTGTGCCTTGTGATCCCGTTGCTCCAACTGTACCAATAGGGCCAGTAGCACCAGTTACACCAGCACCAGTAGCACCAGCTGCTCCAGCAGGGCCTGTTGCCCCAGTCGTCCCAGCTCCGGCAGTGCTGTCCACGTAAGCTTTAGTTGTAGCATCTCCACTTAGTACAGGTGTTGGTACAGTCGGCGAGACTGAAAACGTCTTCGCGCCGCTAATAGATTGGCTGGTGTTTAAACTAACAACATTTTTAAGACTGCCATCGGGATTATGAGCAACATCTAAGAAATCATTGAGTATAATCCCCCAATCTCCGTCGTCACCCCCTGGCTGTGGTAATCGGGCCATAAGTGCTGCTTATATTTCCTCTGGTTTTATAGTTTAGTTTGAGTATAAATTACTCTGTTACCAATGTAAATGGTTGTGCTTTGGAAAACCTCAAATCTGAAGTCTCTTTTATGGCATTAAAACGTACTGCTTTAGCGTTTACGTCCGCCACCATAAGAAGATGAGCCATAGCCATCTGATACGTGTTGGCGGGGTTTGCTACTATAATTCAACAAACTCTTTAATAAGCCGCTAACACCAACAATAGTCAGGCCTGCAGCTCCTAAATGAGCCAGGAATTCTTTGCGGTTCATCTCCTTATCAAACAGCTTTTGCAGATTTTTGTTATTTGCCATGTTTTTATTCGATTAGTGTCTAACTTATGTTAACCATATCATAAGCGAAAACAACTTGGTCTGTCAACAGCGATTATGGTTTGATTTAAGCCGGGCTATAAGGCAGTGGACGAATTATTCCATCGACGTTTAATTGCCGTCGTTTTATAGTTGGTATTACTTTTGCCTCACTTACTACTACAGGAGTTACTGGTTTCATGACCGGAGATGATGTTGGTCTAATAAATCCATCTATACTAGAGAGTCGAGGTCGAAGCGGAGTCGGTTGTGGAACTGCCATTGAAACCAGTGGTTTGGCGGCAAAGACGAGTTGAGCTGGCGCAAGAGGTTCTGGCATCAATGTTTCAGCGAATTTTTTATGACCTCGGTTTGCTACTAGCAATAATACAACTGAAATGTAGTAAAGCACGACAATTGGAATAGCTACAATAAACTGTGATAATGGGTCATAAGTAAACGGTAAAACGATCGCTAGGCCAAATGCCCCCACAACCACGTGCCGTTGATATTTAAGAAGCTGACTGGGCTTAATCGGTTTGATCCAGTTGATAAATAAAATAATTAATGGTATTTGAAAAACTAGTGCAAATATAATCAGATTATTGCTCACATATGATAAGTATTCATTAGCTGAAATAAGTGGTTTGATAACTTTTGTAGAGTAACCTGCAAAGAATTTTAGTGACAGTGGGATCATATAAAAATAGCCAAATGCAATTCCGGCAAGTGCTAATAGGAAAGAAGCCCCAATCACTTTCATCATAAAACTTTTATTGATTCGCTTTGGCAAGGCTGGCTCAATAAAGCGTAGTAACTGATAAATAATTATTGGCAAGGTAATGAACATGCCGATTATCATCGACAACTTTATAACAAAATTAAAACTGCCAGCTGGTGATGTATAAAATAATGGTGCCCCCAGCGGACGTTGCAAAACACTAATAATCCTAACCCGCAGAGCATAAGAAATGCCAGCGCTTATGCCAATTGCTACAACGACCCACAAGGTTCTTCGCCGAAGCTCTTTAACGTGGTCGTGGAATGTTTGTGAGTTTACCACTTCCCACTCCTAATGTTTTCTTAAATATTAACCACTTAAGCTAGCTTTTTTTCTTGTCGGTGTCACTCTTTACTTCGTCATCGCCATTAAAGCCTTTACGGACTTCCCTGGCAGATTGACCAATGCTTCGAGCCAAATCTGGAATCTTCTTAGCGCCAAAAAGCAGCAAGATGATTAGGAGAACAATTACTAAGTCTTCTGTTTTACCAAACATACCCTCTACCTTTTTTAATTCAAATCTCAGTATAAATGGTAAAATGCACAATGTAAATGCTTTTTAATAAATCACGCCATAACATTAATAAAAATATCAAAAATGTTTTTATATATGCATTTTCGGTATTCTTAATTGTTCTTCCGGCACGGGCACTAGCATCGACTTATGGTAGTGGTAACTATGGTGCCTGCAAATACTCGCAGGGCTGTTCATCAAGTAGTACAGGCACTTCCCCATCAGCTCCACTGACCGCCCAACCAGCTTCGATAGTTTTACTAAATGATTACTCTCAATTTTTTACTGACCAGGGTGTCACCTTAACTCTAAAAGTTGGTCAAATTGTATATTACGAACTGACAATTAATGGTGTTACTCAAAGATTCAGCATTACAGTAAAACAAATTGGCGCGAATTTTGTGGTCCTGACGTTTTCGCCAAATGCCAAGGACTATACTTTATACCTAAATTCTACAATGGCGTTTGATGCCAATGGTGATGGTAAAAATGATATCCAAATCCGTTTAGATAGCCTAACTCAAGACCAAGTATCGTTAAACTTTAAAGCTTTATCATCTGAACCTAAAACTATCCCCAAAGCGGCACCGACAGCTCTAGCCGCTACCCCACATCATAATCATTGGCTGTTAATTATTTCGCTTATTTTAATAATTGTTGGCTTACTGATATTTATATTGCTATTCTTTAAACGCCGACGCAAAAAGGATCAAAACTTACCACCACCGGCTCAAATTGTGACTCCAGGACAATAGTTTTAGAGCCCGATTAATTTATCCAATTTATAGCTATTGATAATACTTAAACATCTCTAAACTATGCTAATTATGAATTAAACAATTTAGATGATACCGTTAGATTTTTTAACGTCGATGGATTTAATTATTGCCAACGTTTATGTTTGTAGTGTCTGTGTTTGTTGCCGTACCTGTTTGGCCATCACTAGACCCAGTATGAGCTGACTGGTTGTTATCGTTAGTTATATTGACCGAGGTAGTACCGTTTTGGCTAACGCTTTTACACTGAACAACTGTAGTTTTAGAATTACTTACATTAGTACCACTGGTATTATTAGTCTCGGAAATATTTTTATTACAGTTACCGGATTGATCATTTACTTTACTTGGTCCTATTGTTGCAGCTTTAACTCTAGGTTGCGACTGTTTTGGGTCGTTAGAAGAAGTCTTGGTACTTTGCAATGAGTCATTGACATGATGAACTAGACTTACTTTAGCAAAAGCAATACCACCAATCGCAACTATACCAACTATTATTAAACTAACAATTTGTTGTCTATGCATAATTCTTGTTACCTATATATATTTTAACATAATGACATGATTGTAGCGCTATTTACTTATGCTTAAATGAGTGGTAATATACGGATAAATAGGGCGAGGTTGTACCTGCATTCATGAAAGAAAAATTTTACAAAAAAAAGCTTAGTGTGTTTATAGCTGCATTTTTAGCATCGCTATGTTATGTATTGATCCCAGCTTCTGCAAAAGCTTCTGTGACCATAACTGGTGGTGACGGGTTCATACCGATTATTTATAAAACAAAGGTGTTTAACATCTTCCATCACCGGGTGCCCTCTGGAAATCCGAACAACCCTAATTATGATATTAATTGTATTGACACAGTGACTCAGGCGATTTGTCCAAATTATCCTAGGTATTTCAGCTCAACCCTTGGTTCAAGTGGTCGTCTAGATACGGGGACGGCAGGTATAGCTGATATTCTTACACCTAACATGCCACAAGCTGTAATCCAAGGAAGCCAGCTTTTTTACCCTGCGCTTCGTAGCGGTGATAACGGCATGGGTTGTTTTGACTTAGATAACGGAACTAACTGCGGCTATTTTGCTCTAGGTAGTTTAACAAATACCGGCGGCTTTGACCCAGAACATATGGAAGGCATTGAACGAGTTGGTAATCGACTTTTTGGAATCGGCGATGATATTAATTTCTACTGTTTGGACATTACCCTTCCGTCTACTCCAGTGGCCTGTGCTGGACAACCTTATGCTGTAAATACTGGCATCACGGCTCAAATGCCAACTTCAGCTTGGGGGCGGGCCTCAAGACAAGTTATAGGTACTAAAATTTATTTTCTAGTTAATTATAATTTTAATAATCCCAAGGCTGATGCCCGTATATCTTGTTTTGACACTAATACTAATGATCGCTGTGCTGGCTGGAGCAGTTTAGAGGTGTTACCAGGTAGTTTTGCACAATCGTATTCGCTTACGCTTTTTGAATTTCCAAATACTAGTGGTCAATCTACCTCCATTTGTACTGCCCAGTTGGATGTAAATCCAGTTCAATGTTGGGACCTTAACAGTCAATTGACTGTCAGTCCCCCGCCTGGATTATTTTCAAACATCGGTGCTGCGCAACCAGTAACCGTAGCCGAAGAGTTACCTATTGGCAATAAGTCCTACTTTGCGCTTTTCTCAGTGATTAATTTCCAGGGAGCCACAGCCAGCCAAGGGATGGCTGCATGCTATGACTTTAGCATTCAAGCTCGCTGTACCGGTTTTGGTTCAGGGGGTATTAAAAAATGGGACGGATCTGACGGCGGCATACCTGTAAACGGAGGCAATACTCGTGATTATGGTTATGCCGCAAATGGAATATGCATGTTCGGTTTGGGTGATGCTGGAGTATTGTGGAGTTTTGACCGTGACACTGGCTTAGTACCTGCTGGAAATTTGTCATGTACTTTTAGTTCAGTCCCAACGCTTCCAAATACTGGAGTCGGTATCGGAAAACAAAACAAATGGTGGTTAATAACTTCAACAATTTTAATATCCAGTGGGGTTCTGGCTTACGCAGTTGTAAAAAAATACAAATGGTTTACATCTTAAAAAAACAAAAGATAAGAAAATATACAATTTTAAAAGGTGCCAGTCGATCTCGGCACGCTATTACTACTTTATTCATAATTCCATCAGTCATTACTGCATTATTTATTTTAAGGCCGACTTCCATAGCTAATGGTTATCAAAGGCATGTAAATCAAACTGGCAAGTCAATTCAAAGTGTAGTTATAACGAATTTTAAAAAGACGAATTATCCGCTTTTGGTAATTCCAAGCATTAATGTAAATGCGCCAATAGTTAGAGAAGGTTTGACAAAAACTGGAGCGATGGCTGTACCTAATGTGGCTGCTAGCGTCGGTTGGTATAAGTTGGGAACCTTCCCAGGACAAAAAGGCAGCGCTGTATTAGCAGGACACGTCAGCACCATAGACCATTCTCAAGCCGCATTTAATAAAATAGATTTGCTTAAAAAAGGTGACAAAATAATTATTGAAATAGATAAGTTAACCTCACTAACGTTTATTGTGCAATCAAGCCATAACTATGGTCCCAATGATAAACCACTTGAAGTATTCAATAAAGACGACGGAAAATACCTTAATCTTATTACTTGCGATGGTAAATGGGATAGCAGCCGACATATTTTTTCAAATCGTCTGGTAGTATTTACTACTCTTGAATAAAAAGAGAGAGCATCGGCTCTCTCTTATCTTAATTTAAGGATTACTTTTTGTGTTGATTAATTGGAAATATCAACATTTGTTGATGTTGAATTCCAATTTGAAGCTGAACCACTTACAGCGTCTCCACCAAAAGTGTTGTGGCTTACTCTTGCACTTCCACTACTTGCCATTTGGAAGTTGCTATTTGAAACATTTACGCGGTTATTGTTTGTCATCGAGCTACCGTCTCGCGAAAATGAATGAACTTCATTCCTAGAATCTGGTCCGGTATTGTTAATAGAGCCATTGTCATTACCAAAGCTTCTATTATTATCGAGACTATTGCTAGGATTTGAAATCTGAACGTTAGTAGAAGTACTATTGTTGTTGCTAGCATTACCGGATACTGCTGATCCACCAAAAGTATTGTCACTAACTGTAGCGTTACCGCTGCGAGCAGATTGACTACTTCTGTTGATTAGGCTCACATTATTGTTATTTGTGCTACGAAAGCTATTCCCAGAACCTGCCCGAATTATATTAGTTGAATCTGGGCCAGTATCACTTATGGTAGCGTGAGCTGTAAAGCTTACCCGGGGCACATCATTACCTCTGGCAATTGCATCTATATTGCAGTGAATATTGGCACTACAGTGTTTCATCCACCAATCCATAAATCCTTGGCTTTTAACATTTTGATGCCAAATCATCGGATCACAACTAATTGACCTTACAAATTTAACGTTTCTGAAATCTCGATCATCGTTTTTTGAAATGAGTCTAGACTCATGTTCTCGATCGTTGTCTTGCCTACGATCATTACGTTCGGTAACGAAACTTCCCGAAAAACTAAACCGGTTATTATTACTGCTGCTAATTAAATTAAATGAGCCAGGACCCGTATTATTAATACTTGTTGCTGATGCAATACCACTCAAACTCAAACATCCCACTGTTGCTAAAGACGAGCTTACTATAATTAACCGTTTTGCCATTTTTATCATGAAATACCCTCCAATTTAAAATTTACTACCTTAATAAATGCTATCTATTTTTAATACCTACCTTAGTGATCCGCATCCGAGAGTTTTGGGTACATTCCCTTCCATAATGTATCAAAGTCACGACCTACTAAGCATAAGTATATAAAACCACAGTATAATATTATGTGAGAAATGTCACTAATGTTTATTTATTTCAATATGTTGAGCATTGGGATTAGATTCAACGGTTGGTTGTGGCAGGGGCTTTTCTTGGCTAAGCGTTTCAGCTAAAACTGGTATACGAAATCCAAAGGTTGAACCACCACCGATCTTACTGTTAAAGATAATAGTACCAGCTTGTTGTTCTATAATACGTTTTACTAAATAAAGTCCAATTCCTGTACCATCTGGGCGTAAGCGTTTGGCATTTGCGGCCCGAAAAAATTTATTAAACAGCCTGGCTTGATCCTGGTCTGGTACACCAATGCCATTATCTATAACCTTAAACATTACTTGATTGCCAACTGTTTCAAGACTAACAGTGACTGTGCCTTTAGGTGTATAGGTAATTGCATTATCTATTAAATTCATAATTACCTGACGGGTTTTTTGCTCGTCGATGTTTAAAATCGGTATAGCAATTGGAGGGGTTGAATATATTAAATTTGTCTCGTGATCTTTGGCCTTCAATTTAAGTAGCTCGATTTCCTCAGGTACGATTTTGCCCAAATCTACTGGTTCGTTGTCTATAAAAAATCGTCCTGCTTCCATCCGACTTAGGTCTAACATATCAGTGACTAAGCTGCCAGTCAGCCGTACGCGATTTTGTATCAGTTTAAAGGTCTGTTTTTGCCGATCGTTGTATGATCCGTATATACCTTCTAATATATTGGCTAAGTAACCGTCAACAATAGTCAGCGGTGTCCGTAGTTGATGTGAGGCGATTGATATAAATTCGTCTTTTACTTGATCTAATTGCTGCAGAGTATTATTGGCCTGGCGAAGTTGTTTAGTAGCGTCATTTACTTTAGCTTGAAGTGTTTGGTTAAATTGTTGGATTTGAACGTAAGCCCTAGCATTTTGAATAGCTAAGGCAAGTTCGTCGGCGATAGTTGTAATGACGCGTATATCAGTACCCGTATAGATGTCGCCATTAAGTTTTTCACCAAATAGTAAATAACCTATCTTCTCATCCTGAGTGCGTAACACCGCCATTACGCTAATACCGTATTTATGCAAAATTTCCAGTTGCTGACCTTCAGGTTGCTCTTCGGTAACAAGTAGATCACCTTGCACCCTACCTAAGTCATGGACTAACCCCTCTAATCGGCTGACTTGGTACTGACCAGATTCGACAAATAGTTTATTGTCATCAAGTACCACAATATTGACTTGCCTAGCGCGAATGTTTTGCACTAGTGTTTGTCTGACTTTATGGCTAAGTTCAACCAGACCAATTTCTGATGCCAAAATATGGCTAACATCGTTAATCAATTTTTGGGAGTCGTAGTTGTGGCGGTAGAAAATCTTATCCGTTATTTTTTCAAATAAATGCTTTAGTGGCTGGAACGTTAGTGCCAGCACCAGTGTCGCAAAAACACCAAAGATTTGCTGCAATGTCGATATCCGAGAGTTTTTAAAAAGTGCCCCCCCGATTTTGATACTAATAAAGGCATAACTTGCACCCAGTGCTACTAATACCATTAAGTAAGCAATTGACCTAGTTACGATGATACGAATAAAAAATAGTCCATGTCGAACAATGGCATAGGTGAAACCAACCACCATTATTGATGATGCCAACAGTCCGCCTAATATGAATGAATAATTCTTAAAGACGATCGGTAGTATCAGATTAGCGGTTACGATTGCCGATAAAGATAGTAATAAACTAATTGTCATTATCTTAGCCCGATTCTGGGCCGGCCCATGCAACTTAAATATAGACAGCGCCAAAACTACAATGATTGCTGCCGATAAGCTAATAACTGAGATCAAGTAAACCCATATCAAAGGTCCAAACTTAAGCACTACAGTCAGAAAACTTGGAGCGATACCGGCTACGACCTGCGGTGTAAAACAAAGACTAGATGCCCCTAAGATAATAAGTCCAGCTATTATTGCTATTTGTCTAAAGTAGCGATGAGCTATACGACTAAATTCCAAACAAAATAAAAATAAAAAGTACAGACCTATTCCTAACAACGCGAGCATAGTTCGGTTAATATCAAGTGATAGTCGGTAACTTAAATGGCTCAATAAAGCGTTATGGCTATAAAAACCGCTGGCAACCCATAGAGCCATAATAAAAGTAAAAATAGCAAAAGAAATATTTGTAAAATTACGTCGGTTTTTAAGCAAAACTATCAAGCCCAATGCCAAGTAGCATAATAAGATAATCAGAAGACCAATCAGGGCAAACATATCTGTAAGTTGATTCCTCTTTTGCTTAAACTATAGCATTATTGCAAACGTTTACACAGGTGTGCTTGGTCCCTGATGGTTAGGTTGTTCAATATTAGTGGTTTTTGGTGGATTGGACGGCATAGTCGGTGCAACTGTATCTGTTGGAGGGCTTGCCGGCGTCGGAATAATTATCTGGCCTGCAGATGAAGTACCCGGGTCTACTGGGGATGATATAACGAGTGGTGTGGATAATGTTGGTGGAGCAAGTTGTTTCTTTGCCCTACTTCGTCTGATCAACCAAATGATTAATAAGCCTAACACTAACAACCCAGCTATTATGCCAATTATTGACTTCTTGGCAGCCTGTTTTGGTCCCGGTAATTGGACTTGCAAGCCAAGTACATTACCATTCGGTTGCGCCGTAACTTGGACCTCACGCGTTATGGTATGCCCTTCGGCTGTCACACTTATGTTATGACTACCTATACTTACATTTTTGTAGCTAACTTTACCTGCACTGTCGGTGTTAGCTTTTGGCTGTGAATCGAGCACAACTTGAGCTCCTTGAATTGGCTTACCACTGTGATCTTGTACGGTTATAGTAATTTGTTGGTTAGCTAGTGCCGCCGTAGAAGTGTTCTGAGTAATAGACTGATTGCTGGTGGTGTTATTAGGGCTACTCGAAGGGCTAGAACTTGGTGAAGTAGTCGGAGCTGAGTGCGTAGATGATTGCGTTGGCGTTGGTTTAGGACTTGGCGGCGGTGCAACTATATTAATTGTCGCCAGTCTTAATGATTCACCAGGGTTATTTGCAAGTAGTTGCCCATTCGCAACTGAACATACGACATTAACGCTTACTCCACTTACGAGTGTTTGTGCAGTAATCGATATTAAGTTAACATCGATTTGGCTACCAACCGGTCCATTTGCTGTGAGACTTATATCGTTAAACGTCGTAATGAAATCACCATGGACCGGCCCACCGGCCCATTTTTCGTTTACAGAAGTCGGTGATGCCCCACTTATTGTCCAAGTATTACTGACTTCATTTACAGTAGCAATATCGGTATTGCCGGTTCCGCTAATATTGGTAAGCTTAAACCTTTGGCCAGGTATCACACTAGTCGGGGCGACTACAGTCTGCGTACCAGGGTGACCGTAGCATAAGGATGTAGCTGCCTTACTATTATTTAAGTTTCGAACCTGCAAAATTGCAAAAACAGCACCAAAAGCCAATATAGAAATGACTGATATTCGCGAGATACTTGATGTTGATTTTCGCCAGTTTGACGATTTCATATGTACATCATAGCAAAAGAGCCTCCGAGCTGTTTAAAGCTGAAGACCCCTTGCGTCTTTTATAAAAAGATGAAAACTCAAACTAATTTGTTGAATTTCTCTTAAAAACCATCAGGTTATTTATTAACCAACCCATATGGTAGCCGGAGTTCATGACTATACGGATGTATTCTTCGTCTTGGTAGTTACGCAGGAAACCTTCATTTCGAAAGTGAGCTTCCCAATATTCCTTTGGCTGGCAGTTTACGTGTCCTAAACCACCCTGACCCGGTTGAGCAGCCGTAAAAAATATTATGTCTGAAGTTTCGGCAATATGATGGATGGCTTTGACCGTGTTTATTGCATCAATGTGCTCAAGTACCTCAATACAAAGTGCCAAATCAGCTGACTTGCCAATCGGTTGTTTTGTAATATCGACGAGCTTAATGAATTTTCGTGGTATTTGAACAACCTCTTTAGCAATTACTGACTTTGAATTATCAATTCCAGTGACGGTAATACCTTTATCGGCAAACGGCCTTAAGTATAATCCTGTAGCACTACCGATATCTATAACTGATTTAGGTTTGTAAATCCAGATTAATAAATCAGCTAAGCGTCCAGCTTGTTCAGCCTCTTCTTCATTTATCTGTTTGTAGTAGTCAGTATCATACATCTTGCTAGCTTAACCTTAGCACAAAGGGCTATATCTAAATAAGCATAATATGATTGGACTATCATTAATATGTAATTGTAAATTTATTACATCATTTCTTCAGCATCACCTATAAATATGTTTCAAGAATTTTCACAAACACTACATACGTTTTTAGGCCTTTGATAGTGTCGGCTCAAGTAGTACTCCATTTTTAGATACGGAGGGCTCAGTGCACATGTTACTGTTAAAACAACACGGTCTTCGGCTTCCAGCCTTAAGCTTTGAGCGCGCCACTTCTATTCGACGCTTACGTGTTTCCAATCGATTGGTTGCTCGTATCCAACGGATCCATTCCCAACGAGCCATTGGTGTGATATCCATCCATAGGGTGTGCGCCTTCTTATCGGATGCAATAGTGTTCATTATATCTTCTGGCACTTTAGGCTCAGGCCATTCTCTTGTTGACTCAATCTTCAGGATAACCGTATCACCTGCGTTAGCTCTAAATGCTTTGCGCATAGTTTTGTCGAGATTGAACCAGTGACTTCCCTTGCCGTCCGGTTCAAGCGCGGTTTGAAAGTGAAAACCATTGATGGTTCCTCTTACCATTGCAATGCCTCGAGATGGAAGTTTCGCACTTGCGCTTTTAGGTAGCTCCAGAATAGTCCACGAGCTGATCTTGAATAGTTCAGTTTTAAAACTTATTACTGACATATCGTTCTTCCTCTATAATTCAATACTAAATTATAGCAAAAAAAGATACTTTACCTCTGAAAATTTTGGTTCTAAGCTTGACTCATAGTCGTGAACGGTCTGCGAAATAAAAATATTAATTCTTTGTAGATTTACCCAGAAAGACAAAATCTATGCCCGAACTAGCAGCGTATTTCATAAACTCATCTTTTTTATTGGGAGGGTTATAAGTTGATGCCGCTTTGACTGGGCTCGCCATATCCCATTTTTCAGCTTCTTGTACGGGGACAAGGGTATATTTGTCATCATTATTCCACAGGGGAAGGTGCCGCTTCATGGCGACTTCAACGTGTTTAAGTGAAGGTACATAGTCTTCTGCATATAGGCAATAGGAAGAATATTTCTTTGAATTTGTAATATTGAAATACCAGATAAAACTGTCCGGGGTTAATCCCTCATATTTTAATAAGTTGATACTATCAGTTTTAATACCAAACTTTCTTAAAGCATCAATGATTGGGTTTTGTGACCTGCCATTCCAACTCCTGAGCATATATAAATAATATCAAAGTTCGAAATTTGGTATGCGTAAAAAAATTAACAGAGATAAATTCGTACTCCCACCCAGTGGACTTACTCCACAATTTTAAGAGGGTTCGCGTTGATAATGGAGTAAATCTCTTTGACGATTGAAAAATGATTGTGCAGAGTTGGTAATTGCTTCTTTTGCTATTTCAAGTTCAGGACCAAGCCATAGTGGAAGCTCCACGATCCTTTTCCCACTTGAAACTATCACAATCCCACTGCTCTCTGACTCACTATTGTTAAGAGCATCTTGAAAAGTCAACTCTTCTGACTCAGTGTTTAGCACTAGTTGAGATAAATTTGTTTTAAGATGGTCCATATCCTCTAGACAGATAACTCTTGAATGTACTTTAGGTGCCCAAGAAAGATTATATTCATACCCAACGTGCCATTCATCCGAAAAACCCCTTATTAAGGTACCTTTTGTAAATGTAGCAATAGTAATTTTACCTAACGTGTGTACTCGCTTTTCTGGATCAGATGGAGGTTTAAATTCACCAGTTAAGGCTTCATAAAACAAAGGTCTGATATAAGTATCTTCAACTGGGAAGGCCATTGAATTAGATTAACATAATAAAGCTAATAAGTCAATATGGCTCTCCGTAGTGATGGAAGTTAGAACTACTTTGCAACAACCGCAGTTACTTCAATCTCAACTTTAGCACCAACTCTTGTCATCCTGTTGACTTCAACAAGTGTACTAACTGGCATTGCATTCTTGAAGTATTCACCCCTAATTTTGGAAATCTGATCGAAATCTTTCATATCAGTGATGTAGATGATTGCTTTTACTACATCATCAAGACTCGCACCAGCCCGCCGCAGCACCTTTGAAATATCTTCAAACACTAATTTGGTTTGTTCTTCGACATCGTCAGTTACCACTTTGTGATTGTCATCTTTTGGAGCTTGTACACCAGATACAAATATGAGATAAAATTTACCCATATCAATTTTTTTGGCTGGCGTGTAACTACCTCGGGTCTTGTAGTCCTCCGGAACTATATTTTCAATAAGATCTTTTGCCATACAAAAATTATATCCCAAAGCGACAAAAGAGTCTCGTTGCCTCTGTAAATATTGGTTCTAACCTTGGCTCTCCGTAGCGATGGAAGTTAGAACCTTTGCAATTCGAGCTTTTGAAAAGTGATTATATGGCTGAAAAACCTATTATTAAAAAAGTTATAAAGGTAATTACTAAGATCAATGCTGTCCACAAGCCAGTAGTAAGTATGGCTTTGATGATTGAATGACTATTGTTATAGTGATCAATCCCAAAAAGTACTATGCCTATTGCAAATAATATCAATTCTGTACTAACAGCTATTGAATATACCGAATCGTTAAAAGGAAATAGACTTGTAAGGCCTATGATATATAATATCGGCGCACCAATAAAAAATATGAGTGCGGACATGTGTATCGTTTTGCTATGCTGACTTTGCATGACGAAATTTTATCATAAAAGCATAAGCGATATGGCTCGCAGTCGTGAACGCTCTTCGAACTTTATCAATAGCTTAATTTGGCTCCGGAGGCCGGACTCGAACCGGCAACCATTGCCTTAACAGGGCACTGCTCTACCATTGAGCTACTCCGGAATAGTGACTGCCGAATTATATACGAAGATGTATAAGAGTCGCAAACCTTATCTACGACTTTTAAGGACTCTTGTAATACTTCGTTGTTCATCACGCGCTTTCAAGATTTGGCGTTTGTCATACATTTTTTTGCCTCTTCCGGTAGCAATTCGAAGTTTTATATACCTTCCACTAGTTAATATTTCTAATGGTATAATTGTATTTCCCTGCTTTTTAACTTGTTCCATTGACTCAATCTCTCGATGTTTAGCAAGTAATTTACGAGTCCGCGTTTGATCTGATTCTGATATTGGGATACCAGAACTGGGCGATATAGTAGCGTTTATTAGCCATAGCTCACCATTTATTATTGTTATATAGGCACCACGAAGTTGGCCGTGACCCATTCTTAATGCTTTAGTTTCGGCACCACTAAGAACAATACCTACAGTAAAACTATCACCAAGTTGGTAATCATGCCTGGCTCGTCTGTTAGATATTAACTTATGCTGGTTGGATTGCTTCTTTTTCACGGTAACCTTATTTTAACGAACCTAATCGGTATAGACAATAGTAATAAAAGATTATCTAGTACTAGAGTTAGCTTTATCAAATTCAGTTTTAGCAATATTCCAGATCTCTGGATCGTTAAAGTGTACTTTTCGCCAGTACCACCATTCAACTCCCCAGAAATCGATAGTGTGCATACCAGTGGCTCTAGCATATTCAAAACGGTCTTTTAGGCGTTGCGGGCTCATAGATTGATATTGCTCGGCAGTAGTAGATTTAGGCATTTCTATTCCATCTGGCATCCAGGGTTCGGCTTGAAGTTCATGTATCATTAAATCTTTACCAGTCAGTAATTTGCCAGCTCCTGCGTAAAAGCCGTAGTACCAGGCTGGATAAGGATATTCAACGTAACGTTTGGTAATTGTTCTATCCCAGACTCTTTTATAAACCGATATTCCAAATTCATCAGGTCTGGGTTGTCCAATAGGCAAACCGACCCAGTTATTGCTACGGCTGACAATAATAGGGTGATTTGAATCCAAACTTTTAACAAAGTTAAATTCATCAATTAGTCGATCACGGCTAAAGTCCGTACACTTACCAAAGACTTTTAATAAGTACTCGTTCTCTAACTGATAACTTATCAGAGCTGGCTGATTTTTATAGTGCTCCACGACAGCTTGCATAAATTGTTTAAGCTCAGGATACCAGACGCTTTTAGGTTGAGACATAGCCCAGTCGGGCATATGACATTCTGGCCATCGCGGTTGACGCAGTCCAATAGCTAAAGTCACTTTGGCACCAGCTGCCTGAATCATAGAAAAGTCTTTATCCAGTTCTCTAAAATCATAAGGACCATTTTGAGTCGGCTGAATTTTATCCCAATAACTTGCTAATCGTACGCGCTTAGCACCCAAATCATTCAAAATAGCATTTAAGGTTTCATCTGGATCAACACCTAAATATTCGGCGTAACTAGGAATGAATGTGACGCCAAATTGATATGGTTTATTACGTTGGCTAAAAATATACCATTGTGCAATCGAATACATCACTCCAATAAGAAGCAACAAAAATGCCATTATTACTAAAAGTATCTTTTGCCACCAACTGCGACTTGTAATCCAAAGCCAAATTTTCCCTAGTATGCGAAAAAGTAAAGCTTTATGCTTTCTGCCTAGCGTACTGGATTTAATTTTTTTCTTTCTTGTCTTTAAATTTCCCACTACTTGAGTTGCCTGTTATAAACTATGTAAGTGCCAGATAACAAATCGTTAACGCTTAGCATAGTTATACCAGTATATAACGAAGAAAGCCATTTAAAGGAGTGTTTAGACGCCATTGCTTGTCAAACTGTTGCACCTGATGAAGTTATTATAGTTGATAATAATTCAACGGACGACTCAGTAAAAATTGCCGAACAGTACAATTTTGTTAAGTTAATTATTGAGCCCAAAAAAGGCTATATACCGGCTCGTAACCGAGGTTTTAATGCAGCTAGGGGAAATATACTCGGCAGAATTAATGGCGATAGTATTTTAGCTGCCGATTGGGTTGAAACAGTAAAAAAAGCTTTTAACAATCGAGACTTAACGGGACTTGGAGGAATAGGTAGAAATAATGTTATTTGGGGTATTAATATCTGGTATTCGACACTATGGTCAAGTATATTTTTGATGACTTATCAAGCTTATTTCAGAACAGTCATTATGTGGGGCGGTAATATGGCCATTACAAAAGACATTTGGGAATTGATTAGAAATGATTCCGCCAAAGATTATCGTCAAGTTCACGAAGATCAAGATCTTTCACTACTTATTGCTGGTAATGGTGGAATTGTAAAACTCCATAGGCACCTATTAGTGCAGGCGTCTGGGCGTCGCTATATTTATTGGCCGAATTTTATAGAATATTTCCTTCGCTGTATTAAAACCAAAAATCATCATAAACAAATCGGTACTTATAATAAAGAAAATTTTCGAAGATTAAGTTTTTGGCAAACACTTCCATATATATTAATAGGTGTTTTTTCGGTTACTATTTTCGCGATCTACTCTTTTCTTATGTGGCCCGTGGCAGAAGTTATCAATCTTGTTACCGGTAACAAAATTGAAGATTAGAAGTAGTTTTCATCAAGTGTCAAAACACATCAATACTTTTGCTTTTAGTGTAGACTAGCAAACCTATAAAATATCATTTGTTTGTAGCTGTTCGCGAACGTACTCGGGGCTTATTTTTTCTCCTTTAATAACAATATGCGGCTCATTTGGTCTTGGATCTTCCAGATTATTGGATATTCTCTCGAAGTGTTCTACGGGCATATTACCCAAAACTCTTGTATTAGCATGCAAAAGCGCATCTATTGTGGCACGCTGTTTGGCTACATTTAATGGTGTTTGTACCCATATAATTATCGTTTTTGCCTTTTTGTTACTAGCTATATCCCTTAAACGCTGTCGATCTTTGTAAAAATTAAAATTTGTATCAAAAATAACACTTTTCCCGGATTCTAATAGTTGTTTGGTCATTTCATTTAACTTGCTATAAAGATGCATGTTTTCTTGGTGGGTATAAGACGGTAATTTATACATTTCCCGGCGAATATGATCTGCCCATAAATGCTCAGCTCCAGTAAGTTCGTGAATAATTTTTGCAGTGGTTGTTTTACCGGCTCCAGGATATCCAAGCATTAAAAAAAGAGTTTTTGGCATGTAATTAGCGTACGACGCCTAATTAAAAAAGTACATGCTGAGTTTTATAGCATGTACTTTTTTAAAAAGACTGTGTGTTTTATTTCTTTTTGGCTTCAGAAATAGCTTTTTTCTTAGGTTTTGGCAGAGCTTTAAACGGCACTGCTACTTTTAAGAAGCCATCGCTAAAGTCAGCATTTACTTTACCTAAGTCGGAGTTTTTAGGCAATACCACTTGCTTGTAAAAGGTAGCCGAGCTTTAGAGAAAAATATACTATCATTTCATGTGCCAATATGATCTAGTCTAAAAATCAATACCTCTATTGGCCAGGAATTTATCATCAAAATGGTGTTTAATTTTAGTCATATTTGTGGCGATATCTACTAATGGCAATAAATCTTTGGGGAAATTACGACCCGTCAGGCATAAGCTAGTTTTTGGATGTCGTTTTTCGATTAATTCTTTTAACTGCTGTTTTGTGATCAGACCATCATGAACAGCGTTATTAATTTCATCACAGATCACTAGATCAAACCTAGCATTAGTTGCAGCTTTTAAGGCTTCCGAATAAGTTTTAGTAGCAGCTTTTTTATGTTGATCGTCACTGATGTGTTGTGGACTTAGGTCGCCGGCCTTGTAAAAACCTTTACCGCCTTTATAAAAAAACAGCTGATCCTTAAACAACGGCTCAATATCTCTTAAAAATACATGTTCTCCAGTTCCCCAGTGTTTTATAAATTGGATAAAGGAAACTTTCCATCTATTGCCTAAAGCACGGGTTAATAGTCCTAAGCTAGCACTGGTTTTACCCTTGCTCTCCCCAGTATAAACAATTACTACAGACTCTTTTGTTTTAAAATCTTCTAGTCCCATGGTTTTAGCTTACAGGCTGTAAGATTACTTAATCAAATGATATTTGATCGGTTTCCTCTAACATTAATATTCTTACTAATCTCTCGGCTTCGACAATCTTTTGCTCGGCTTGGGTAGTTTGCCGCCGATGGTTAAAATCAAAATGTTTGGGCAGTTTGTCTTTGATTGAACTAATAATTTTAAGGACACCGGTATTGTCGAATTCAGCTGTACCATCATAAATTTCTTCCAGTAAAGAATAGCCCGGATCGGTACTTTCTGCAGCACTTGTGTGCATTACTGCAAAATCATAATAGCTTTTTGCTTTACTTAAACGCTGATCCATATCATATAAAGGTAATACCTTTATATGTAGGGCATCTACGGATTGGTTTAAGCTGCGTAAGTGATTCAACTCAGCCTTTGTTAGGCTGGTTGATTGTTGTTTGTAATCTAGTGAGTCTCTTTGTGCAGCCTGCAGCATAATATCACTCCGATACTTGGCAACTACATGTAAAGGATCGATAACACCAATCTCTGCTAAAATTTCAATAAGTAAAGTTCCACCGTTGTCAGACTGTTTAGCCAATTCAGTTAATTGCTCAATTTTAGTTTCGCTACTCATTTCGTCACGAACGGCTGTGAAAATTGAAATTTTATCAGGTATTTCGCTTAAAGCAGAAAAAGATTCCGGAATGACATATTCCGGTGGACCACCAAAATAACTAAAATCTGTAGCCTCCGTCATTTCTGCACCTCAAGGTTTCATAGAATATTATACCAGATATGGTGCCAACATAATGCAAGCAAACACTAGATAAGCTTTTTTTCACGCAAAGTAGCATCAATTTTCTGACGATCAAAGCCAACAACTATTGCGCCATCAATATCGATTACCGGCACACCCATTTGGCCAGATTTGCCTATAGCCTCATTAGCAAACATCACATCTTTTTCAACGTCTTTATCTGTATATTTAACACCAAGGTGGTCAAAGTATTGTTTAGCGGCATGACAAAAAGCACACCAACTTGCAGAATAAACGGTTACCATTACTATATTCTAGCAAACTCTTGAGGTAATCGCTTAAAATTGTTATAATCGCCGAGGATGAAGAGAGCCGCCACTAGGAGTAAAGTGACGACCCCCGTTGCTGAGAGTGGGTTTGATAAGCTGGCCCAAATTGCTGATGCTAAAACCCAATTTATGAGCGCAGCTATAAATATGAGCTGGCAATTAGCGGTAACTATCATCGTGCCGGTCATAATTGGCGTCAAATTGGATGATCATTATCATTCGTCGCCGTCATGGACATTGACCGCTTTGTTCCTAGCTGTGTTTATGGCTGGTGGCGTAGTTTATAAAAGCTTGCGTGGTGTAAGCGCCACTCAAGTTTCAAATAATAAAGGAAAGAAATCGTAGTGTTTAACAGTATGTGGACAAAATTAGCCACTGATTCTTCACCTGTAGTGCATATTGCGCCAGGCGGCTTATTTAGTATTTTTGGCTGGACTATTACAAACTCTATTTTGTTTGGATGGATTTGCTCGGTAATATTAATTGTCATTTTTATTAGAGTGGCCAAAAATATGACTTTGAGACCTAAAGGCGGTTTTACCCAAATCGTCGAAATTGGTACCGATTTTATTACTAATACTTTGGAAAATAGCATGGGTGACAGAAAACTTGCTCTGAAGTATGCTCCATTTTTTGTAACAGTATTCTTTTTTATTGCCTTTAGTAATCTATTTGGTTTGCTCCCTGGCGTAGGTGAAGCAGTGACATTACACGGAATTGCATTGTTTAGGGCTATTACGGCTGATCTTAATGCAACCTTGGCTGCTGCAGTTATATCAATGACAGCGATTCAATATTATGCAATCAGAGAATCTGGATTTGTCAGACATTTAAGGCATTATTTTAGTGGTAAACTATATAACCCGCTGACCTATTTGGCTGGTATATATGAAATCTTTAATGAGTTTATTCGGATATTCAGCTTAGCACTTAGGTTATTTTTAAATGTAGCAATTGGTGAGATTATTATTTTGGTTTTTGCTTTTTTGGGTAAATTTGCAGCGCCACTTACTGCCCTACCGTTCGTGGTACTGGAAATAGGTGTCTGCTTACTTCAAGCCTATATTTTTGTTATGCTATCAATCACCTATTTATCGTTATCGGTAAAACATGGTGATGATCACCAACAAGATGATTTAACTGCTGATTCTATGCCAGCTAAGGGAGTTTAATGTGAGATATCTTAAGCTAACAACAATCAAACCAGAAAAGGAGATAAAATAATATGGTTTATTATTTAGCGCAGGTAACTGGTAATGTCGAAGTACTAGGCAAAGGCATTATGCTGGGCGCCGGTATGATTGGCCCAGGAATTGGTGTCGGTTTAATTGGAAACGCTTTCATGAATGCTGTTGGTCGAAATCCTGAAAGTGCTAAGTTCCTGGGTCAAATCTTAGTGTTTGTTGCCATTGTTGAACTTATGGCTCTGCTAGTCTTTGCCTCAGTGTTTATTATCAAGTAGAGTCAAGGAGTTTTTATACATGATACTTACGTTATTTGCGGTAAGTGATAGTACGTCCGGCATTGGTGCATTAGGCATAAGTTTTAGTGCTTTCATTATTCAACTTTTAACCTTTGTGTTAGTGTTTTTATTACTTAAAAAGTATGCATTTAAGCCAATTATTAAAATGCTCGGGGAACGCCGTAAAGTTATTGATGACGGCGTCAAGATGGGTGAAACTCTAGCAGCAGAACGAGCTAAGTTCGATATTGAAGTAGCTAAAATTATTCGTGAAGCTCGCACTGAAGCTGATCATATTATTGCCACAGGACATAAAGAAGCCCGTGAAGTTGTGCGCGAAGCTGAGAAGTCGGCTCAGCGTAAAGCTGAGACAATTTTGGCAGACGCCGAAGTTCGAGTTAATGAGGAATCGGAAAGAGCCAAGCGGGCCCTAGAAAAAGATATTGTAGGCTTAATTTCTGAAGCAACTGAAGCAATTGTTGGAGAAAAAGTTGACCCTAAAAAAGATGCTGAACTAATCGATATTATTTTAAAAGGTAGACTTAAAAAATGAATACCACCAGACAACAATTAGCTCAAATTATCGCTGAAAAATCCCTACATATTCAAGATGTTCAGGGGCTAGCCAAAGAAATAGCAGCTTACTTAATGGACCAAAATCAAACTAATATTTTAGATTCTTTAATCAGAGATATAATCGCCTACCGGATTAAAAATGGAATAGTCGAAGCATCGACAATTAGTGCCCATAATTTAAGTCCTAAAGACATTGACGATATTAAATCTATCCTAAAAACTGAATATCCTAAGCTCAAGTCTTTAATGATTGATCAAGTTCAGGATAGTAATGAAATCGGTGGCGTTAAATTAAATCTTCCCGATAAACAATTGGATTTAACCGTAAGATCTAGGCTGAATAAATTTAAACAATTTACTGTAAATAACGGCGGTGCATGAAATATGCCTAAATTAGAACTATCGATAAAAGAACTTTCAGAAGAAATCCGCGAGGCTATCGCTCATCTGAAAGACCGTCCTGAAATTGAAGAAGTCGGTGTAGTAACTAGGGTTGGTGATGGAGTTGCTTGGGTATATGGCCTTACAAATTGTGGTTATAACGAAATGATAGAAATTGATAACATCGCCGGTGAAGCCATTACGGCTTTTGCCTTTAACTTGGGTCAAGAAGAAATTGGTGCCGTAGTATTGGGCGATGATACGCTGATTAAAGCTGGAGCTACTGCTAAATTAACTGGAAAAGTTTTGGAAGTGCCTATCGGACCGGAACTTATTGGACGCGTAGTTAATCCGATGGGAGAAACTTTAGATGGTAAAGGTCCCTTAAAAACCAAATTAACCAGCCAAGTTGAACAAACCGCACCAGGGGTGTTGGACCGCAAAAGCGTACATCAGCCACTAATGACCGGTATTTCTGCTATTGATGCCATGGTACCTATTGGTCGTGGTCAGCGAGAGCTGCTTATCGGTGATCGTCAAACAGGTAAAACTGCCGTTGCGGTCGACACGATGATCAATCAGCACCATCAGAACACTGGTGTTATTAATATATATGTGGCCATAGGCCAAAAGTCTAGTAAAACCGCTCGCTTAATAGATAGATTAAAGCGTGAGGGGGTAATGGATCAATCTATTGTTATTGCTACAAGCGCTGCTGATCCGGCCAGTATGCAATACCTTGCTCCTTATGCGGCAACAACCATGGGAGAATATTTCCGAGATAATAAACAACACGCCTTGATTATTTATGACGATCTCACTAAACATGCGGCTGCCTATAGACAAATGTCACTACTGCTTCGTCGTCCACCTGGTCGCGAAGCCTTCCCTGGCGATGTATTTTATTTACATTCAAGACTACTTGAAAGATCTGCCAAATTAAGTGATGACATGGGCGCTGGTTCGCTAACTGCACTTCCAATTATTGAAACCCAAGCCGGAGATATTAGTGCCTATATCCCCACAAATGTAATTTCAATTACTGACGGTCAAATATTTTTAGAAACTAACCTGTTTTATCAAGGTATTCGCCCGGCAATCTCAGTTGGTTTATCAGTATCCCGAGTTGGTGGTAATGCTCAAACCAAAGCTATTAAAAGTGTTGCCAAAAGTTTACGTGTTGACCTGGCCCAATTTCGGGAACTTGCGGCCTTTAGTCAATTTTCTACTGATCTTGATACTGAGACTCGTCAGCGCATTGAACGCGGTCAACGCTTGACAGAATTACTTAAACAACCGCAGTTTAGTCCCTATGCCGTATGGCAGATGTACGCAACTTTACTTGCTGCTACTGAAGGTTGTTTCGATAGTGTCCCACTTGATAAAATCAAATCTGCACAGAATAGTTTACTCAGAGAGCTAAAGCATGATCAGCCTAAGTTAGTAGAAATGATTAATAATGGCGACGAACCAGATGACCAAACGAAGAAACTTATTACTGATATAGCCAGCAAAGTCGCCAGTTCATATAAACCAGTTGAACAAACCTTGGTAAATGACGAAAGCCTAAACTAAATGGCTAATACAACCACTCTTAAGCGACGGATTGGTTCGGTTCGTAATACGCGCCAAATCACTAAGGCTATGGAACTTGTAGCCGCTAGTAAAATGCGCCGGGCTCAAGACCATGCAATTAGTGGCCGGATTTACCGTGAAGCTGCCTATTCTTTACTCTTAAGACTTAGTGGTTTGACTGAAGCTAAAGAACATCCGCTTTTTACAAAGCGACCAGTCAAAACTAGGCTTTTTATAGTTATTAGTAGTAGTCGAGGACTGGCTGGTGCCTATAATGCCAATATTTTACGGTTACTGACGCGCAATTTACAGCAAGACGTTCAGCAAAAAATTACCACTCAAATAATTGCTATTGGCAGTAAAGCAACAAACTTTGCTCGTCGTTTAAAAGGTGTTGAATTAATTGCAGCCTATCCAGCATTTGATGATCATCCTAGCGCTAACGATATTCGCCCGATACTCGACACCATTATTGAGCTATTCACTCTTGAGAAGGTCGATAGCGTACTGCTACTTTATACTCAATTTAAATCTAACTTGAGCCAAATTGCTACCCAACTGTCTATATTGCCTGCACAAGTTGATCAAACTGAAAATGACGCTACATTAGATAACGTTACACTTGAGCCGTCTGCCGAGGCGGTGTTGGATAATGTCACTATTCGCCTACTAGAAGTGCAACTGTGGCAGGCTCTTCTTGAAAGCATAGCTAGCGAGCATTCTATGCGTATGTTGGCTATGAAAAATGCTACCGATAATGCCTCGGACTTGATTGACGATCTAACACTAGCATTTAATACCGCCCGCCAAGCCGCAATTACTCAAGAACTAGCTGAGATAACCGGTGGCGCCGAGGCCATAAAAGGATAACTATGAACAATAGTGATAAAAGTAGTGTAGAACGCATTAGGTCTAAGGAATTAGAACTTGCTCAAGGTCCTCGATCTGCACCAACTAGTTCTGGCGAGTGGTGGCGCGGGACTCATGCACCAAGCTCCCTAGCCGTCAATAGAACTGTAGGTCGACTACTCGAAGTGCTCGATAAGCGGCCAGTACGTGGACGGTCCCCAACGGCTGAGCTAGCAAATAAATTAGGAATTGCCTTAAAAGCTCAAAGTCCACTGAATATTAGCGGTATTACTTTTTCAGTACCTAGTGAAATAGATACAGAACGTAGAGATAAATTTGGCTATGGTTATCTATCAAGCGATTTAATCAGACGTGTTGAAAGTGAAGTTGGTTTTCTAATGCCTAGCCACACAAACGTTGATATGGCTTATAGACTTGCTGGTCACGTTATGCATATTGTTATGGGTGACCCTTTAATATTTCGTAGTGACCTAGACGACAAATTAGCCGAACGTATCAAAATCAAGCCATTGACAGCGGAACCTACCCATCCATTGACTGTGGTAGCCCTAAGCGGCGTTATCGACTTAACACATGAGCTAACAGCTCAATATATTGAAATTAACCCAGCCGATGCTCGCCAAATACATAATAGGGACAAAGGAGTCTAATAATGACAACAGTAGTTAAAGAAAATACTAAAAACGGAAAAATCAGTCAGATTGTAGGAGTGGTTGTAGATATTGACTTCCCGACAGACCAACTACCGGCTATTTATAACGCACTAAAAGTCGACCTAAAAGACCGTCTCATTATTCTTGAAGTGGCTCAACATCTTAGTGAATCAAGTGTTCGAGCTATCGCGCTTAGTTCAACTGATGGACTGAAACGCGGTACTGAAGTTGTCGATACTGGTTCAGCAATTAGTGTGCCAATTGGTGATAACACTTTAGGTCGGATGTTTAATGTTATAGGTAAACCAATTGATAATAAACCAGATAACTTCACTCAGCGAGCACCGATACACCGAAATCCACCAGCTTTAATTGATCAATCCGGTAGCGTCGAAATCTTGGAAACCGGAATTAAGGTAATTGACCTTATTGCTCCTATCACTAGAGGCGGTAAAGTTGGCCTATTCGGTGGCGCTGGTGTCGGTAAAACCGTGCTAATAACTGAACTAATAAATAATATTGGCAAGTTTCACAAAGGTTATTCAGTGTTTGCCGGTGTTGGTGAACGTACCCGTGAAGGAAATGACTTATACAATGAAATGGCCGAGTCCGGAGTTTTAGATAAAACATCATTAGTATTTGGCCAAATGAATGAACCGCCGGGCGCACGATTACGGGTTGGATTATCTGGCCTGACTATTGCTGAAGGTTTCCGTGATAAAGGTAGCGATGTGCTGTTATTTATAGATAATATTTTCCGTTTTACTCAAGCTGGTGCAGAAGTATCGGCACTACTAGGTCGCTTACCGTCTGCGGTTGGTTACCAACCTAACTTGGCGCAAGAAATGGGCGCCCTGCAAGAACGCATTACTTCTACCCGTAAAGGTTCTATTACCTCTGTGCAAGCAGTTTATGTGCCAGCTGATGACTTTACTGATCCGGCACCAGCAACTACCTTTGCTCACCTCGATTCGACAATATCACTTAGCCGAGCACTGACAGAACTGGGTCTATACCCAGCAGTTGATCCGTTGGATTCTAGTAGTACAATCTTGGACCCTGAAATAGTTGGCGAGGAACACTATAATGTTGCCCGAGAAGTTCAACGTATTTTGCAGCGTTATAAGGACCTTCAGGATATTATTGCCATCTTAGGTATGGAAGAACTTAGTGATGAAGACAAACAAACTGTTAGTAGAGCACGGCGTATTCAACGCTTTTTAACTCAACCCTTTCATGTAGCGGAAGTCTTTATAGGTAAACCTGGTGCTTATGTATCTCTAGCAGATACAATTGCTGGTTTTCAGGAAATTCTGGAAGGCAAACACGATGATAAACCGGAAAGCGCCTTTTACATGAAGGGCGATATCAGTGAAGTAAAGGCTGAAAAGGTTTAAGAAGACTAGTGATACACCTGCAGCTCATAACACTCGATGGTATAAAATTTGATGAAGATGCGTACGAGGTTATATTGCCTACTTTGGACGGTCAAATCGGAGTTATGCCTGGGCATATGCCATTGGTTAGCGTTGCTACACACGGCGTAGTCAGTGTCCGCCGTAAGCCCGGTGATCGCGATGATATGATGGATCATTTAGCAATTAGTGGCGGAGCAATAGAGATAGTTAACGATAATTTGCAATTACTGGTTGATGAAGCCGATCATGCTGAAGATATAAATGAACAAGAAGCTCAAAAAGCTTTTGAACTAGCTAAGAAAATGGTAGCTGAAGCCAAAGATCAAGTCTCACTGGAGCATGCTCAGAGTCTGGTTGATCGTCATGCTGTTCGTTTGCAAGTTGCTGGATTACGTCGTAGAAACAGACGCTAAAAATACTTTATATTATCGGCGTGCAGCAATTGTCTCAACACCGAGTGCCTTCATGGTGCCGATAGCATCAATAGTACAAGCGATATCGTAGTGTCGTTTATCATAAGGGTATAAATTGCGTACTTTATCAAACATGGCCATTGCTGCCCATTGATCGTGGTCGTAGGTCGGTCTACCGTTTACATTGGCTTCGGTATTATCAAATGATGTATCAGACACCAAGTTAATTATTCCTTCTTGAGCGGAATGACTGCCAGATACTACCATTGACGGGGCGCCATGGTGGATAGCCTTTAAGCCAATAGTTCGACCGTCAGTTAGAAACCCTGGCCGGGTGGCTAACCTTTGTTGAGCTTCAATGACTGCTGCAGCATGCCTATCATCGACTTTGCCGCGGAATAATTCCGGCCGTAGAATTTTGGTTTCGGCAATAATTAAGTCAGCCTTCTCTACAATTAAAAGACCAATCGGTCCTCTTTTAGCTAGATAGCCACAGCCAAAATCGCCAAGTAATTGATGAGCATTTAATTTGTCTCCGTGTTCAGCGCTTTCGTCACTATGTACACCAGCCAACACATTGCTGGTCTGTAGCGGAGATATTTGTGCTACTACTAAATCTTCAAACGGTTGATTAACTGAACTTGGTTTTACAACTTCCTGCATAACACCCAGGTTATAAGCCTGGAATCCAACACCGCCAAATACATGTATATACATGCCCTGCTTAACCGGTGTACGCTCATCGCCGCAGAATACTGGTAAAGTATTTATATCTGCAAATTTAAAAAAACGTTCTCGTTCTTGCAAAAGCTCTTGCGTATCAAGCATTTGATCTCCTTTAAAACCATAAAAACTACTCTCAGGTGACATATAAAATAACTTCCTAATTAAGTTTATCTGTATTTAATCAGCTGACTATTATGTTCTATTTACTGCAAAAAATCAACCCTGTCTGATACACTATAACTAGTGTAATCATATGGTAGCCGAACAATATGAGTTGTCAGGTCCGGAACCAAGCCTAGCCAGCTTGCATTTGCTGAGTGACGCGGTTTTAAAAGAGCATCTTGGCCTAATGTCTAGCTTAGACCGAAACGGGCTTTTAAATACTCTTGTACCAAACCACGTTCTACCTCTGGAAGATCCGGCAAGAGCATTAATTGAATTTAATCATAAAGGCGATAGTCAAGATCGTGTTGATATCGAAACTGGCTATGATCTAGGAGTAGTATTTGGCCGACAACTGGCAAAATTGGCAGAAGCCCAAGGTCTTAGTCAGGATTATTTATTACCTGTAATTAGCCCCGATGACGAAAACAGAAAAAAACTCGTTGAAAGTTATTTAAATCGATCTAAAGAACGTCCACTGAAGCGTTTAATCTTAAACGATAATGACTTAAATATAAACCTACCTTGGGCGATTGACGCATTCTCCAGACGCTGTGAATTGGTTTGCCCAGATAAAATGCTAGCCAATGGACGTGAGCAAGTTCAGCGCGGTGTTCATGACTATTTAAGTGTTATAACATTACTTGAAACGCCCTCTGGTTTTCAGAAGAATCAGTTGCGCCGCCAACTAGGAGCCATAGGTCTAGCCGGTCTGGCTGGATTTATTACAAGCAAAGTATTACGACGGCACAAAGCCAAAAATTGATAGGTTGTACACATTATATTGTTTGCTTAGATTGCTAACTAACCCTTCTTATTATATGATTAACACATAAAATAACTCGGAGGGTTCCAAATGTTTGGACGTAATAAGGTTGCCATTATTGTGGCAGAGTTTTTAGGTGTGGTAATACTATCTATGGCGGTATATAGCATGTTAGCTAGAACATCATTTCCGCTATTTAGTGGCTTAGCAGCTGGCTTAACCATTGGTGTTATGACTCTAGTTATCGGAAATATTTCCCAGGCTCATATTAATCCAGCAATAACTCTGAGCATGTGGGGAATGCGTAAAATTGACACCTATAAAGCCATAATCTACATTTGCTCGCAAATTCTTGGCGGTTTGGCTGCTTGGTGGTTAATTCACTACTTTATAGGACGTCCACTTACAAGCATGGCTGGTCAGCATTTTGCCTGGAAGGTATTAGTTGCTGAAGCTCTAGGAACTATGATATTTGCCTTTGGTGCGGCTGCAGCGATATTGCAAGACTTTGAGCCAGCCAAGCGAGCAGCTGTAATTGGTATATCGTTTGCAATTGGTGTTATGGTTGCTTCGCTAGCATCCAATGGTATCTTAAACCCGGCTGTTGCACTTGGTATCCAGTCTTGGAATTGGGCCTATGCTACTGGTCCAATAATAGGTGCCTTAGTCGGCTCCAACCTATACCTTCTAATGTTTAGCGCGGCTTCAGCTTCGCCCAGAGCAACAAGATCAAACACGCTGTTTAAAAACCGATCCAAAGCTAGACGTTAAATATTTCCACTGAGTAAATCGTTTTCGAACTGTCTGACTCCGACTAAACTATTTTGATAGGCTGAAATATCTGGGAAATTCAGATCCATAATGTGTTGCCATACAATTTGAATCAAACTTGATAGCCGGGTAAGCTCCTCAGGGTTTGGCTGGTAGGTACGTATTAAATCTTTTTTGCTTCTTGATTCAACGTACAGCATTTGACCAACTAATGGTAGATTATTTTTAAAGTGGGGTTGAAGTTGAACCAGCAATGCATAGTAAGTTAACTGTAATTTGTGTCGCCAAGCCTTTAAACCTTCATCACCCGACTTTGCATTAAGCGAAGATAAAGGTCGACCGGTTTTGTAATCAGTTATTATTATGTTTGTTTCAGTTTTTTGGAGTACATCTAATTGGCCATTAATGATGGCTTGACCGATTCGAGCTCCCGACACAACATATTCAGGCTGAGCACCCTTAACTGGTTTAAATCTAAGATCTGAAAATAATTGTTTAAGTATTCTAATACCCATAGCCTGTTGCTTAGCTTTATCGCTAAGAGTTAAGTCCTCTAAACTAAGAGCCTGTTCAAATTTTTTAATTACTCCGTCGAGGCTAAACTTATTGATATTAACCAAATTTTGGGCCAGTTGTAGGGCGCTATGAACGGCTGTTCCCAAGGATTGTGATGGAGTTTTAATTTCCGGGAGTCGCAGCAGATTCCTGTCCAAAAACCGACGTGGGCCACCACGCGCTATATCTAAAAAGTTAATTAAATGAGTTACGCTTAAAGAATAATCCGCCAGGCGCGGCTTTAATAGCTGACGTTCATTAACCTGCTCCAGCCTTGGCCATTTAAATGAATTTTCAAGCACATTTATAAGCTTGTTATCACTAAGAGCCGGCATGGTTTTAGTGTCTAAGTGTTCTATCAAGATACTGCTAGGTACAAACTCGCCTTTAATCGATTGATCATAGCTGCCAATTAATAAAGTTGATCTAGCACGGGTAGCCGCAACATACATAAGCCGGGCGTAGTCGTCTGCATCATCTTCGGCTGGGCGCAGTGGCAAATTAGCCGGTGGTAAACGACCATAAGCGCTAGGACTCCACTGGTCAGCCGTGGCATCGACAATAATTACGCTGTCAAACTCCAGACCTTTTGCTTTATGTACCGTTAATAGTTCAATATATTTATCAGCGTTTTGGAATGGTGTAGTATCGGCTAATATTCGGCCATTTTGACTCATTAAATCGGCTAAATCGACGAAGTTTTGAAGAGCGTTGGAACTACTAGAGCCAAACTCACTAGCCATAACCCGTAGTAAAGCTAGAGCCGATAACGTTTCTAGATATTCTTGGCTTAGATTATCTAAAGATATATAAAAATCTCTTAGTGGGCTAGTCATAGTTTGTCCTTCTCGCAGTCCAATAGCCTGTTCTATGGTTACGACAGCTGGCTGATGGCTGCTGATTTTAATAAGCTCGCTCAACCACCGCCCGATAGTCTTAAACTGCCTGTTGGGATGATTTAAAAGACCTAAGTACCAATCTTCATTCTGTTGCTGTGAAACTGCAAACTGCCATAATTTTTTACTATCTAATTGCCACATCGGATGAGGTAATATCTCAGATAATAATTGTGAAGCATATACTTTTTCACCGCTTTTAATGGCTATAACAAGCCTTAATAAATTCATTAGCTCAATAATTGCTGGTTTTTCAAAAATGTCATTGCTCTGCTCGTAAAATATTGAAGCATTTTTTTGCAGTAAAATAGCTGCGATATCTCTTAAACTGTTATGGCTGCGAGCTAGTATAGCCACAGTCCTAGTTTTATTTAATTCTTTTATCGCCAGACTAGCTAAATTATCTAATTGTTCGGGCCGAGAGCGGTAACTTAAATGGTTAATTTGGCCTTTTCTGACATCATTTTGAGCTTCTAAATCTTTATTTAATCCAGTTAAACTGTTTACTAATCGATAAGACGAGTGGTTTATAATTCCAGCAGCACTATCTAGGATAGGCTGAGTCGAGCGGTAGTTCTTAGTCAGAACTATGATTTGAGCACTGGGGTAGTTACGCTTAAAACCGATCATATTACTGAGCTCGGCACCCTGGAACTTAAATATTGATTGATCGTCATCGCCTACCGCCATAATGTTAGGTTTTCCTGACGACGAAAAATGATCAGCTACTAAATGGGCTAACCGTAGTTGGGCGGCATTGGTATCTTGGAACTCGTCAATTAGCACATATTGGTACTGCTCTTGAATCTCAGCCCTTAAATCTGGACGACGCTCGATTTGACTAATAACTTCGAGTAACATATCAGCATAATCATAGTAGCCACGACGGTGAAGCTGTTGCCGGTATTTTTTATAAGCTTCACTCACTGCTAACCACCATTCATTTCGACGTCGTTCTGCAGCCATTTTATATTGCCCATCAACTGGTCGAAGCCATCTTTGTTTCCATTTACTGAGCGGCTGTGATTTACCAGTTTGATCAAACCGGTTAATAGCCTCATCAAAACTTTCTTTTATAATTGTTCCTAATGAGATAAGCGGTTTAATGAGAGGTTCAATTTTTTGATCAGGTAAATTATGGACAATTTTTTCAATTTTACTAACTGAAGAAGTGCTGACTCTTATATTTCCTAGATCAGACATAACCGATTCTATCTTGTCGATATAGGCTAAATTGGCCTTAATAATGGCCTCTAATTTATCGGGTGTTAGGCCAGCTTCTTTAGCTAAATTTATGGAGTTTTGAACGTCTTTAACCTGGGTGTATTGACCGGCAAATCGTAAAGATAAAGGATGTCCACCCGGTAATCGTTTAAGTACTTGCTGGATAATTTCAAGTTGTACGGCATCCGGTGCAATTGCCAAGCGCGCACCACGCCAAAAATAAGCAGGATAACGGCTCATTATTTCGGCTGCAAAACTGTGGAATGTTCTTATGTAAACAGCATCGGCTTCTGGCCCAACTAAATCTAGTAAGCGTTGTTTCATATTGGCAGCGGCTTTATTGGTAAAACTTAGACCTAGGATAGAACTTGCGCCGTAATCGGTTTTTTTTAGGATATTAGCAATGCGCATGCCGAGCAATTGAGTTTTACCAGTTCCGGGGCCAGCAATAACTAAAAGTGGACCATCAATTGTATCTACGGCCCGTTTCTGATCCTTATTAAGTCTCTGGTACTGCTTCTCAAAACTGGTCATTCACTATATATTCTAACGTTTTTAAGCTGTTATACACAGTCAACCGCTTGCACCTCTAACAGATGACGGTTAAGCTTAGGTTATGCCTGTTTTCAAAACAGAAATTCAGAAACTAATTAAGGGTGAAGTTGACGACAGCGAAGATACAAGAGCTTTGTATAGTCATGATGCCAGCTTATTTGAACTAAAACCACAAGTTGTCGTTTCGCCAATAGATACTGATGATGTCCAGAATATTGTCAAATATGTAACGACTAACAAAAAACTTAATCCGGACTTATATATAACAGCTCGTAGCGCCGGAACGGATATGAGCGGTGGCGCGATTGGCGAGTCGATCATGCTTGATTTTACTAAACACTTTAATAAGATTGAGGCCGTAACTGGAGTACAAGCGCACATTCAACCTGGGGTGTACTATCGTGACTTTGAAGTTCAGACACTTAAGCATAAAGCCTTAATGCCAAGTTTTCCAGCTTCCCGTGAACTTTGCACTATAGGTGGCATGGTATCCAATAATTCTGGTGGTGAGATGTCACTACGCTATGGAAAGACAATTAATTTTGTGCAGGAGCTTAAAATAGTCTTAAGCGACGGTAACGAATATAGCTTTAAACCGTTGACTAAAGCCGAACTCGATAAAAAAATGGCCCAAGATAATTTTGAAGGCCAGCTTTATAAAAAAGTTTTTACATTGGTTGACGACCATTATGACAAAATTAAAGCTGCCAAACCGCACGTATCTAAAAATTCAACTGGCTATAATATTTGGGATGTTTGGGACCGACAAACTGGTATTTTTGATATGACCAAGGCAATTGTCGGTTCTCAAGGAACACTTGGTTTAATAACCGATATAAAGATCAAGTTAGTGCCAAAAGAGCCCTATAGCGGGGTCTTAGTCTGTTTTATGAAGAATATGGACGAGCTTGGAGAGCTTATTAATACGGTAGTAGCTCAGCACCCTACCAGCTTTGAGTCTTTCGACAACTATACCCTGAATCTATCTATAAGATTTTTCCCTTACTTTCGCTATAACTTAGGTTGGTGGGGGCTAATTAAATTAGCTTTTCAATTGATACCAGATGGCTTAATTTTATTCCGCGGTATACCTAAGCTAATTTTACTAATTGAATTCACTGGTCAAACTCAGACTGAGGTACGCGAAAAACTGGATATTATGAAAATATTACTTCAAAAATACCAGTTAGAGGCCATGGAAGAAGATGAAACCGCCGCCAAAGCTTGGAAATTTAGAATTATGCGCCGTGAAAGTTTTAATCTGCTACGCAAAAAAGTCAAAGACAAGCACACCGCCCCATATATAGACGATTTAGTAGTACCACCGCAATATTTACCTCAGTTTTTACCGAAATTACGCCAGATTATTAATAAATACAAGTTGACTGCAACTATTGCCGGGCATATGGGGGATGGAAACTTTCATATAATTCCACTCATGAAGATTGAGGAAAAACATGAACGCGCCAAACTGCGACCGTCTATGAAGGAAGTCAACGAACTGGTTTTAAAGTATCACGGCTCATTAAGCGGAGAACATAACGATGGTCTGATTCGAGGACCCTGGCTCAGGCGAATGTTTGGCAATGAAGTGTTAGGTTATTTCAATGATCTAAAAGATGCCTTTGATCCTCTTAATATATTTAATCCGCATATCAAGGCCAAAGCTGACTGGGACTTTACGATGTCCCATATTCGTGAACACTTTTAAGCTTATTGTAATAAAATTAGCTGTCGTTACCACTTATTTTTTGAACGCCAAGTTTACGATGGGCAGCCAATATGCTAAAGGCGATAAAACTTATGTACAGCAATCCACTAAGACAAGCACCCAAGATTTTAGCATTAGCAGTCCCAACTAAATAGCTGCCACTAATTAAGCTAAATCCTGCCAAAACATAGCTGATGTTGAACTTAGCTTTCGACGGATATAAGTATAGGTAGGAAGCATAAATTAAACTGGTAAGTGCTACAAGCGTGTGAGTAATTATCGTAAGCACTAATATACTATTTTTAGTCAGCGAACCAACAGCTAGGCTCAGCGAAAAAACTGATATAACAATTAACGAGAATAAGAACATTTTGCGTCCCCAAGCGGAGCTATTTTGGTTTTGATAGTTCTGTACTCCTCGCCAAGCCCAGGTAGTGCTAAGACCAAACATAATCATTAATAAAAAATAACTTCTTAATCTGAAGCTCAAGAGCAATGTAGAAATACCAAAAGCTAAGATGTAGATTAAAATATGTATTTTTGTTGATTTGGTTCCCTTTTTAACTGGCCAAACTGGAACATGAGCTTGCTTGTAATCCTTAAATCGGTAAAGCGCTATTGCCAAGAAATGAGCCATTTGCCAAAAAACTAATATCAAAAATAGTAATGCAGCTACAAAACCAAAGTGACCTGTTACGGCGGTATATCCGGCAACAATTGGGGTTGCTCCAGCAACTGTTCCGACTAGTGTGCCATAAGCCGAGCGGCGTTTGGTTAATCCATATAAAACTATATAATCGAAAAACCCAACAAAACCTACGACAACTGTTAAAAAGTTAGTATAAATTGTTAATACACCGAATCCTACTGCTCCTATTACTGCAGCGAATATAATTGCGTTTTTGACTGGAATAAGTCCTTTTACTAGGGCCCGTTTTTTAGTTCTAGTCATCTGTCGGTCAATATCCCGGTCCAGGTAATTATTAAACACACAAGCCGACCCAATAATTAATGCTACTCCGACTAATGTCGCTAGCAAAAGCTGGAAATTAAGCTGTCCTTGGGCAGCTAGAAAAAACCCGGCAAATACTGTTAACAAATTACCATAAACAATGCCTGGTTTTGTCAGCTGATAATAAGTTTTAAGACTTATTATGGTTTGATCCCTTCATCCTTAATTATCTGTTGCGGCGTCTGAATATTATGGGCGTGATGATAGCTGAGATTGTACATAATCCATAATGAGCCAAAAACCACAATAAAGACGACCAATAACATAAAACTAAAGACAACTAAATTCCAGCGGGGCCTAGACTCTTTATCCATATGTAAGAAAAATATTAACTGTACTAAAAGTTGAGTTAATGCCAGAGCAATAACCACTGTGAAAAGCAGGCCTTTAGAAAAAGTAGAGCGTGTCACTAGTCCATAAGCCAGGATTGTTAGCAACAGTGATAATACAAACCCGACTATATAGGTAGTTACAGTGCCTTGGCTAGTTTCTGGAGTATGAGTGCTCATATCTTTATAGCTCCAGCTAGATAAACTATTGTAAATATAAATATCCAAATAATGTCCAAGAAGTGCCAAAACAGACTAAAAATCGTTAATCGTCTAGCCGTATTGACGCTAAGCCCACGACTACTAATTTGAGCACCGAGCACGGTCATCCATATTAGACCTGTAGCAATATGTGCGCCATGAGTCCCAACTAAAGTAAAGAATGATGATAAAAAGGCACTTCGTCGCCAGCTGTTACCTTCTATAGCTAAATGTCTAAACTCACTAACTTCTAAAATTAAAAAGGCCAGTCCCAATAAAAAGGTCACGGCCAACCAAAATAGAACTTGTTTTTTATTGCGTTTTTGAAGCGACAATATACTAAGTCCACAACTAAAACTGCTTGTAAGTAGTAGTAGTGTTTCGGTTAACACAAATGGCAAACTAAATAATTGGCCTCCACCTGGGCCACCAAAAGTACTATTTCTAAGTACTGCAAAAGTGGCAAACAGTGTGACAAATAGCACGCAGTCGGTCATAATATAAACCCAAAAACCAAATAGAGTTTTAGATGTAGATTCTGATTGAACAGCTGCTTTACTCATATTGCTTGCCTACCTCGCTCTATTTTAGCTACTTCGGCTGCTGAAATGACATATTCAGTTTCATCATCAGATAAACGGATAATAATCGTAGTTATTGCTCCAATAAAACAAATTGTAGCCAACCACCATATATGCCAGATGAAACCAAAGCCAAACATAAAGGCCCAGCCGCCAATAAATAACCCTAAAGGTGTATTTTTAGGCATAGTGATATCATGATACGACGGTTTTTGAGGTGGTTTTTTTTGCTGCTTAGAAACCCAAAAAGCATCACGATCATTAACTACAGGTTCTAAGGCAAAATTATAAACAGGTGGCGGTGACGTGGTTGACCATTCCAGTGTTCGACCTTGCCAAGGATCGCCACTACTATCTAAGTTTTGTTTACGCTGAACAATACTAACTATAAATTGCAAAACTTGAAAACCGATACCTAAACAAATAATTGTTACTCCAACAGCGGCCACAATAAACAGTTGTTGCCAACCGAGCGAAGCATCGTAGTGATCAAGTCGCCTAGTAGCACCCAAAAGACCTAATATATAAAGTGGTACAAAAGCTAGTACGAAACCAATTGTCCAGCACCAAAAAGCATATTTACCTAGTCGTTCGTTTAGTTTAAAACCAAAAATTTTAGGAAACCAGTAAGTTATTCCAGCAAAGTAACCAAATACTACACCACCAATAATCATGGTATGAAAATGAGCCACCAAAAACAAACTGTTGTGCAGTTGAAAATCGGCCGGTGGCATACCCAAGATTACTCCAGCGACTCCTCCAATCGTAAAAGTAGCCACAAAGCCCAAGAACCATAACATAGGTGTAGCAAAGTGAATCCTACCCCTATACATAGTAAATAGCCAATTAAAAACTTTTACTCCAGTAGGGATTGCTATAACCATAGTCATGATACCAAAAAAAGCGTTAACATCTGCACCTGCACCCATTGTGAAGAAATGATGTAACCAGACGCTAAAAGATAATAGCACTATAGCCCAAAGAGCCCATACCATAGACGTATAACCAAACAAACGTTTGCGCGAAAAGGTCGGAACAATCTCAGAGTATATGCCAAAAGCCGGCAATATTAATATATAAACTTCTGGGTGCCCCCAAGCCCAAATCAGATTCACGTACATCATTGGGTTACCGCCAAAACCGGACGTAAAAAAGTGCATTCCTAAGGTTCGATCAAGTGCTAGCATTGCTAGCGTGGCGGTCAATATAGGGAATGCAAATATTATCAGCACCGTAGTACAGAGCACGCTCCAAGCAAATAAGGGCATTTTCATTAAATTCATACCTTTGGCCCGCATTTTAAGAATTGTCACAAAAAAGTTTACACCAGCCAGTAGACTTCCAATACCGGCAATTTGGACGCCCCAAATCCAATAATCTACGCCAACTCCAGGACTATATTGGAGTTCCGATAACGGAGGGTAAGCCAACCAGCCGGTCGCTGCAAAGCCACCAATTACTAGTGATAAATTAATAATTACCGCACCGGCTACAAATAACCAAAAGCTAGTGGCGTTTAAAAATGGGAAAGCAACGTCACGAGAGCCAATAATTAACGGCACGATTAAGTTAATTAATCCAAACATTAACCCCATGGCAACAAAAAATATCATAGTCGTGCCGTGGGCCGTGAATACTTGCTGAAAATGATCGGAACTGATTATCCCGTGGCTAGACCCAACGGAACTAGCTTGCTGAGTGCGAATTATTAAAGCGTCGACTATACCTTTGAATAACATTAAAAAAGCTACAATAATATACATCACACCTATTTTTTTAGGATCAACCGTAGTCAACCACTCTCGCCATAACCACTTCCAACGTTTAAAATAAAACAATAAACCAATTACAGCGGCGCCACCAACGACCATTGTGACTTGGGCACCAGCAATTATTAAACCTTTTTGAATCGCATCAGGTCCTAAGCGACCTAGTAAGTTAGCAAACATCATCAGAGCGATGCTCCACCACCACTTAAAGCATAAGTGCCATTCGGGGCCGAATATTTCAGTAAAATATTATTAAATAAATTAGTTTCTGTAAGTGTATAAGACTTAATTGGTACGATGCTACTGGGTTTGGCTAAGTTATTATAGATATCCTGGCTCATGGACTGTGGGGAGTGTTTAGTTTCTGCTAGCCAATTACTAAATTCCTGGTTAGAACTAGCTTTGGCTATAAATTTCATATTGGCAAAACCTTGTCCACTAATATTTGCCGAAGAGCCTCTATAACTGCCTTCTTGATCTGCAATTAAATGTAGCTGAGTTGACATTCCGTTCATTGCGTACATCTGACCACCAAGCTGGGGAATCCACAGTGAATTCATCGGCGCATCGGCCGTTATTTGAAAATTTATCGGGGTACCTGCAGGAAATTGAACATAATTAATCGTAGCTACACCCTGCTCTGGGTAAATAAACAACCATTTCCACTGTAAGGCTACGGCTTGAATGGTAATCGGCTGGACCGTACTATTAAGCTTTTTGAAGGGGTCTAACTCATGGCTAGATCGCCAAGTAATTATCGACAAAATAAGAATAATTATCGTCGGGAATAACCACCAGGCGGTCTCAAGTCCAAGGTTATGGTCCCATTCTGGTGCATATTTGGATCGAGTGTTTCCTTCACGATACTTTACAGCTATGACTAAAGTCATAATATATACCGGTAAAACAATTAATATTGCCAAAACGGCAGCATAAATCATTAAACTGCGCTCTTTTGTAGCAATCTGTCCTCTAGGGTGCAAGGCACCAAGGCTATGCGTGCTTAAATACCAAATCAATAGACCGATAAAAGCGGTTAACAAGACAATTAAACCAGCGAATCTAGCTTTTTTAGTCATCACCCTCTAGTAATCATTAGATATACTATAGCATTTTGACATCATCGATCACATCGAAGGAACGCTTAACGCTGTACAATATGTCCATGGTTATCAATCGCTTGCGTAGATTCAGTAGAGCTCAGAGCTGTTTTAGGTATTCCACAATATAGAAATAATGAGCATAGATATCATCTATTCAAATCTAATTACAAAATCGTGACCACTAACTATTAAAAAAAATAACTATTTTTATGCCTACCTTTAATTTAGCCAAGGTACTCAATATTCCAAAACTACCTATTTACTTAAAACAGTTAGATATACAGCTTGTAATAAGTGCAAAAAGCCATAATAAAGATATCCAAAAAACAATTTCGAGAATTATTACTTCTCGCGGTAAACGATTGCGCCCAAGTTTAGTGTTTGCAATAGTTCAAGCGGCTGGACAAGATGTTAATAAATCAGTTGTAAGCAGCAGCTGCGCAGTCGAACTGGTTCATATTGCTAGTTTAATCCACGACGACATTATAGATAACTCATTTACCAGAGACAGCAAACCAACTATTAATAATCAAGAAGGACTAGCCCAAGCCTTACTGGTTGGGGATTTTTTACTTGCTAAAGCCTGCCAGCTGGCTGCGAAAATAAATAACTTATCAGTTGAGTTAGTTAGCACTTCAATTGTCAAATTATGTGAAGGTCAAACCACTGAACTTGTCCAACTGCATAATTTGGATCGTTCTATAGACTCATATTTAAATGCTATTGATGGAAAATCTGGGTCTCTTATTTCCGTGGCATGTAAGATGGGTGGCCTAGCCGCGCGTTTAAGCGAGACTGAACTACAAGCTTTGGAAGCTTACGGTAAAAATTTTGGAATATCTTATCAGATCATTGATGATATGTTAGACCTGTTGTCTAGTGAAAAACTTTTAGGTAAACCAGTAGGCAGTGATCTAAAGCAAGGTGTATATACAATGCCAATAATATTGTCGCTTGCAGGGGCTAATCGTCTAAAGCTTAGAAAAATGATAAGTCATAGTCCAATTAATAATCATCAAATTGCGAAAGTCTTGATCGCCGATGGATCAATCCAAAAAACGATTCTACAAATTAATAAATATAACTTAATGGCTCAAAATTCGTTAAAAAACTTTGCCAATAATCAAGCATTTACCGATATGAAACATTTACCTGATGCTTATTTAAATTGGGTACTAAACAATTTGGTAGCTGAGCCTTTTAAACAACTCTTAGCTTTTAAAACTTTATAACAAATTTGTTTAGATGATATTAAGTAACACATCCGTTACTTGAGCTAAACATCAATCAGCTAAATAAAGGTGCTAACTTTAATAACCGGAGCTACCACCACTACTGCTACTGTGATGCATGAATATAAAATATATTAACCCGTAAACTACTACTGCAACTACTAAGTAAATTACCACCCATTGCCATTTAGGACGCTTACCATAACTACCTGTCGACTTATTAGCTGATGGAGTTTTTAGTTGGGCTGAAGTTGGCATAAGCTTTACCTTTTAATCCAATTATACACTTATTGTCTAGCACTTTATGAGCTTATTTGTTTTCTAGCTCATGAATTCTACCGTGCCCTAATCCATAATAATGTGCTACTTCATGCCATATTGTATTATTAACTGTTTCCGTAAGATCGGAGTGCGAATTTGCATTGAACTGGATAGGATTTTTAAATACGGTAATTTTATCCGGTAACACTAAGTTATAGTTGCTATTACGCTGAGTAAGTGGCACTCCTTCATATAGTCCGAATAGAGTTTGGTGTTGATTTAATTTAAGTTTAGTACGTTGCGCAATTGAAGGTGCATCTTCGACTACAAATGCCAGGTTCTTTATATGCTCAGCATACTTAAGCGGTATATTATCTATAGCATTCTTAACTAAATCCTCAAATTCTTTATCGGAAACAATAAACATATAGCACCATCATATCACTTAGATAAGCCAAGTATTTAACTAGCCGCTAGAGGGTTTATAACGTTTAGAACGAACTATAATCCACAGCAAACCGGCAAGTACAAAGAACATAGCTGAGTAAAAACCTACTTCACCATAAAGTTCTATCTTATAACCTTCGTTAAAGTTTAAAACAAAATAAGCGTAAGCTGTGGCAATATAAGCAGCAGCTGACATAACAGCGGTTGCAAAAAGAGCCACCCGACTTAAAAGTACAGCTGAAATTACTATTGGAATAGCATAAAGCATAACTGCGCGACTTGCCATACCACGCTGAGTATAAACATTGAATGAAGCGGCCGCTATATCAGTGATAATCAGTAAAAAGATTAAAATTTTGTATCCTACTGTACTACTTATGGTATTGTGGGCCAAATACCATACTATTGCAGTAATAATTGCTAAAATACCGGTCATTATCCAGCGGTTCATTACCGCTGTAGCTGAAACTAACTTCCAAGCATCATAAATAATAGTTTGTATTGCAAAAACTATGACGTATATAAAGTGGACTCTTGATAACCTAACAGTATTGGAATGTAACCAACTTAATTTAGTAGTGCTATCTTTAGTCATAATTAGATGAATCCATTCAAACACAAGCGTAATACTACTGTCAAATATGACTAAAAAAGAAAAGAAGCCTTTTGAGGGGCTTCTTTACTGGGTGTGCTATTGCTAGCACAGCCGGTATTATCTTTCGATAATACGCCACCTCACGATGGCTTTCATACTGTACGCTCAAACGGGCAAACTGTCAATATTATATACACAAAACACAACGTTAGTTAGAAAGCTAACAGACGGACTGTATGTAGATATTTTAAGATAGATGCGTGACCGATAAAGAGTTTTGAGCGATAAGTAAGATATTAGATCTCGCGCTCTATAAGGTCGATAAGGTTACGGTAAGTAGATAAAATGCATAACTTTTACCAATATAAAATAGAGGAGGCTTATTTTTATGAACATAGCAAGACAATCACATGCTTTGCGAAAAAGATTAGAAAGAAAGTACTTGCGTAAAGTAGCTAGCCAACATCAAAGCGTTCATGCTTCTTTGCAAGATAGTTTTGAGGAATCGTTAAGCGATAGAGATTTGGGCAATTATATTAGTTACCCTCCGCTAACAACTAACTAGAAAGGAGATGAAGATTATGGCAATTGTATTATGGATAATATTTGGCGCTATAGCCGGTTGGATAGCTTCAATGCTTACTGGTGAAGACGCTCAAATGGGAGCATTGGCAAACATTGTAGTAGGAATTTTGGGAGCACTTATTGGTGGCTGGATAGTAAGCATGCTCGGTGGCTCAGGCATAACTGGTCTTAACTTAGGCAGTCTGTTAGTCGCAATTGGCGGTGCTGTTGTACTACTAATGATAGTACGAACTATATCTGGTACACGACATCGATCTGAAGTTTAACAACGCATATATTGTTTAGGCGGCCTTTCGGCAGTCAAATGCTGTACGATCAACATTATCCTGGAAATAGCCATATTTGGCGACTGCAGCATCAAATAAGGGTCTAGCAGCCTTTTCAACAGCTTCAGTCCAATGGCCAGGCCCAATAATAGGTGGTCTAAACTCACTTTGATAAGTAGAAAGTGAATTCTCTAGGTAACCAAAAAAATCTTTACCAAATTGCAACTCAGACCTTTGCGGGATTATTGGCTTAACTTTTCCGAAATGTTGTTCTAAGCGTTGCTGTGCTGTTTCGGAATTAAATTTAGAAGCAAAAGCTATAGGTGGTTTTATGTTGGTTTGATAGGTAGTTTTCAAGTATTCAGTTATGGCTAATAATAAATTAGAATGTTCGGTTTTTTGTAACAAACTATTTGCCGATGTAATAAGTTGTCCTCCCGGTCTTAATAAACGCCAGGCCTCATGTATGGCAGCATCTAAATGATTAGCGTGGTGAAATGCGAACGAACAAAGAATGGTATCTACGGAATTATCTGGTAAGTTTATTTGCTCCATATCAGCGGCTAAATAAATACTGGGGGTTAGCCCCCTTGCCAGCTCCTTTTTTTTAGCTTCGTCGAGTGAGCTTTTATCGATATCGACTCCAATTGTAAGGCCCTGAAAGTCTCTACGCTTACGAGTATCAATTAATAACGTACCGTTGCCGCAGCCGATGTCTAGCAGAACGCCATTATGGTCGAGATCTAAGCTATCTACCATTTCAGCCCTAAAGTTTCGTCCATCCTTAACGAACATATCAATAATATTTAATCTAGTATCTGTATTTATCCCGAAATAGCCTTCATATTGTCTTTCAGCTTCATTCTGGCCGAACGGGTTGTCGCCAGTAGGTTGCAATTTCTCCGCCATATGCTCTAGTGTAACATTTAACTTATTGGCGATAGGTTTTTAATGTATAAATTTGTTTTTAAAATAATCTTTTGCTTAGCCACAATTAGTATGTTTTTATAAGTGAATGAGTGTCGCGACCCACACAAAAGAACTATCGAGAATATTTATTACTTCAGCAAAACAAATTAAACTAGCTAAAAATGAAGTTATTCAATCCACTGACAATAACAGTCGACTTACTTTAATCCAACAGGGATATGTAAAAAGGTATTCAATTATTAATGACGGTTCTATAAGAGTCCAAATAGTTTATGGACCGCGAGATATTTTTCCCTTGACGGTAGCTTTTAAAACGTTATTTGGTCAGGATTTATATATAGGACCAGAGGTCTACTACTACGAGACAATGACTGAAACAGACCTTTTAGTTATAGACAAAAATGAAATAGCAACGCTTGTAAAGGATAATCCTTTACTATTTAGTGACTTATTTTCTGAAGCCGGTAGGCGTCTATACTTCAATATTCAACGTCTCGAAAATATTGGGCTTTCTACAATTTATAAAAGAGTTGCACATCAATTAGTATTTTACGCTCAAAACTTCGGAGAATTGCGACCCAATGGTATAAAGATTCTTTTACCACTAACTCAACAAGATTTGGCCGATATATTAAGCGCCACTCGCGAGACGGTCTCTCTATGCATGTCTGATTTAAGAAAACTTAAGTTAATTAAAACCGGACGAAATATCATAATTCCGGATATTAAGAAATTACAAACCGAGGCCTTTAGCTAGTACCTAACTCTTCGAAGGTACTTTTAGTTCCCTGCTTTCGAGCTTTAGGGAGGCCTATCGCAACTGCCTGTTTGCTACTGGTAACTTTGTTAGCGTATCTTCCACTTTTAAGCTCACCTTGTTTGTACTCTTCCATAGTCTCGTGAACCTTGTTTTGGGCCTTTTTTAGAATATTTATTCGGCATCTTCTGACGTCTCTAGTTCGTCTTCGTCGTCACTTAATACAAAACCGGTAGATCCTTGATCTTTAAGATCATGCTGTAACTCTTCACGGTCACGAATGTCTAGATTTTCTGCGGCTAAACCTTGTTTATCAAGGACATCTTCAACGACTGGATCATCGACTGAATCATTTATTTGACCTTGTTTTGCAAAAAACTGTTTTAACATATACAACTCCTTGTTTAACAATTTCTAGTATAAATAAATTTAAAATCAACGATATTAGATTAATTACAGATTCAATCTATTTAAATCTGTATAAGTTTATGAGTTCGTCTGATCGTCAAGTTAATAGTACAAGCACTATACAAATTATCATAAACATGTTACATTTAATATATAACGCTCTGGGTGGGAGGAACGTCCTATATAAATAATAAGCTCCAGTAGAATACGCCGAGGAATTTAAATGCCGGAAATAAAGCGGACTAATAAATTGCAAAAAATTTATCTATTCTTAGGCGTAGCATTTATTATTTTTGCAGCTTTTAAAATTGTTCAAAACTCATCACAGTATCACAAAGCGACAGCTGAAGCGATAACTAACGCTTCGTCGCATCAACCCGAAAGACTAACTGAACTTTATTTTGTCAAACCGCCAATTCTACCGGTTGTTTACACTTCAAATAAACCAATCAATTTTACATTTGCCTTACATAATCTTGAACAACGTGATATGCATTACGGTTATACGGTAAGCGTTGGAGACGGTTTAAATACTCAAGTTCTAGTGAATCATACTGTTAGCGTTAAGAAAGCTATTGTTCAGTTAATACCTCTAAAATTGGCAATACCTTTAACTAGTACAAGGGTTTTAGTTAGCGTAAATATCACTGGTACTAATCAAAGTATTGACTTTTGGGTCGCGAGGAAAGCATGAAGTTATCGATTGTAATACCGGCACTTAACGAAGAGCAAGGCATTGGCCCTGTACTTAAAGAGATACCCATAAAAAAATTATCTAAAAGAGGTTATGACGTTGAAATCTTAGTTATCGACAATGGTTCAACCGATCGAACACCGCATATTGCTAGGTCACACGGTGCTACGGTAATTGTCCAGCCAATCCGCGGTTACGGTAACGCTTATAAAGCTGGTTTTGCTAATGCTACCGGTGATATTATTGCCACCGGTGATGCTGATTTATCTTACCCTTTTGATACCTTACCGGAAATTATCCAAAAAATACATGATGATGAACTAGATTTTATAACTACTAATAGGCTACCGAGTATAAGTCGGGATAATATGACCTATTCACATAGATTTGGTAACTATTTATTAACATTTATGACTAAAACTTTATTCGGCTTACCACACAAAGACTCACAATCTGGTATGTGGATATTTAAAAGATCGATATGGGATCACTTAGATGTGCGATCTTCGGGAATGCCTTTTTCACAAGAATTAAAGATCGAGGCTTATACCAAAGGTTACAGAACAGCTGAAGTACCAATAACCTACCGTGCTAGAGCCGGTGAAGTTAAGCTTAATACTTTTAGGGACGGCGTTGGTAATACAGTGCATTTAATCTATAAGCGTTTGACTCTAAAGCCTTTCAGGAGATATGTAGTGCCTAAGAATAATACAGTGATGACGAATCGTCTCGACAGCGACTACAAGATAATACCTCATGCCCAGGAAGAATAATCATAATAAACGGATCACAATTGTTTGTCACTATTATCCACCTCACCAAGGTGGAATTGAATACGTGGCACAGTCACAAGCACGTCAATTAACAAAATTAGGTTATTCAGTCACAGTTATTACAAGTAAGATCGGACGCGCCGAACCTACTAATTTAGATAATAGAATAAAAGTTATTAGGGTTCGGGTTTTTAATCTTGGTGAAAAATTTGGCGTTCCCTACCCGATATTTTCACCTAGACTACTATCGGTTCTTGATAGAGAAATTAAACAAACTGATATTGTCCATGTTCATGACAGTCTCTATATGTCTACCTTTTTTGGAGCCCTGTTTGCCAAACTTTATAAAAAACCATTAGTCCTTACGCAGCATGTAGCAACTGTAACTCACCCTAAAAAGATTGTAGGGTACTTACAAAACCTGTTGTATGCAACGTCAGGTCGGTGGGTATTAAAGTCTAGTCAAAAAATTTTAACACTAAACGACAGGGTTGATAAGTTCTTAGTAGATCGTAGTGTTGATAAGATTAAGATTGTACCTATTATTAACGGTGTAGACACTCAATTATTTAACCCACCGACTTCTGCTGAAAAACGACGATTAAGAAGTATGTATGGCTTTGGAAGCAAAAAAGTAGTTTTGTTTGTAGGTCGTTTTGTACCTAAAAAAGGTTACTTAAAATTACTTAAAAGTGTCAGTCCAGACTATGACCTAGTTTTTGCCGGTAGTAATACTAGTGATCCAATATTTAATAGTCCAGGCCTTAAGTTGGCGGGAATTCTAACTCAGCCACAGCTAGCCGATTTATATAAGGCAGCCGATATATTTGTATTACCATCGAGCGACGAGGGGTTTCCGTTAACAATTCAAGAAGCTATGGCCAGCGGCTTACCTGTTGTTACATCAGACGACGATGGTTATAAGCGTTATCATCTAGATAAGACACTATTCAAACTTATTAAACCTACGGTAAAACAAATAAGTTTAACTTTAAAATCTTTGACTAAGGACCAAGTCTCGCTTAAAAAAATGTCAAATTACTCTCGTCAATATGCGCTTAAACATTTTGCTTTGTCTAAGGTAAGTGCTCAGCTAGATGAAATTTATAACTCGCTAATTGAACCAGACTACTCCCCAGAATCAAAAACTATTGTTACTACAAGTTGGGATGATGGTCACATTCTAGATATTAAGTTAGCCAATTTACTTAAAAAATACAATATTGCCGGTACTTTTTACATTGCACCTAAAAACCAAGAAATTAGATCAACTAAGAGATTAAAAGATGAACAGGTGGTATCGCTTAGTCGTCATTTTGAAATTGGTGCCCACACCTTAACACACCCTCAACTACCTAAAATAAGTAAGCGCCAAGCGGCTGCTGAAATAACTCAGTCCAAAAGCTACCTGGAGAAATTGATTGGTAAATCGGTCACTAGTTTTTGCTATCCCAGGGGTCAGTATAATCAAGATCACGTCAGAATGGTAAATCGAGCTGGTTATCAGTACGCTCGTACAGTCCGTCGTCATGTTTTTCAAAGAGACAAATCAGTATTTGAAACATCGACTACTATTCATGCTTATAGTCATTGGTTGGATATTTATAAAATAGCTCGTTTTGCCAATTTTAATCCTAAAAAATTTATAAGCTATCTAAAGTGGGATAAACTGGCAATAGCTATGTTTGACCGTGTACAGCGTACTGGGGGTGTTTATCACTTATGGGGACATTCATGGGAAATCGATCAAAATCACGATTGGGCCAAGCTAGAGACTGTTTTAAAATATATAGCTAATAAACCAGCTGTAACTTATACCACTAACGGGCAAAGTTGGAAACAAATGCCCCTCAATGCATTAGTTGCAGCACCTTACTTCCCGCCGCATATCGGGGGTCAAGAAAACTATGCTTATCACCTAGCTCAACTGATACAAGCTGATCCTCGTTGGAATGTAGTAGTAGCTACCTCCGGAAATCGCGGATTATTTACTCAGAAAAATAATTCAAATGGCCTAACAATCTATCATCTTCCCTACTGGTTTAAAGTTTCCAATACGCCGATTAATCCCTTATGGCCGTTTATGCTTCAACGAGTTATTAAGTCTGAAAAAATTGATATTATTAACAGCCACGCTCCAGTACCATATTTAGCAGATATGGTAAGACTAGCCCATCACAAAGTGCCAATTGTATTGACTTATCATATGGTCAGTATGAAAAAAGGTCGCTCTATTGCCGACGCTGCAATTAATGTTTATGAAGATCTAATCTTGCCATCAACGCTTAAAAAATCCCAAGCTATGATTAGTGCCTCTGATACCGTTAAGCAATACCTTAAAAGTCGCTATAAACAATTGTCAACCACTATTGAACCTGGGGTTGATAGTAGTTTATTTTCCCCAGCTAATTTAAATATTAAGGATCGGCTTTTATTTGTAGCCGATTTAAATAAATCTTCAAAGCATAAAGGTTTGGATATTTTACTGCTGGCAATGACCGACGTCACCAAACATAACCCCAAAGCTGAACTGATTGTGGTTGGTGGTGGCAGTAATTTGTCTTACTTTCAAAAAAAGGTTGATCAACTGCGACTGACTAAATCGGTACACTTTTTAGGTGCTTTACAGGGCGAGGCATTAGTAAAGGCTTATCAGCAAGCCTCAGTCTTTATTTTACCAAGCCTAAATGACAATATTCCATTATCTATTTTAGAAGCTATGAGTTGTGGGCTGCCGGTTATAAGTACTGCGGTTGGAAATATCCCGCATATGGTATCAAATCAAAAAGATGGCTACATAGTAGCACCAGGCGATTCCGATAACCTGGCTAGGAAGATCATCAACCTATTAGATAATCCATCAAAAATTAAAAGCATGGGACAAGCTGCTCGTACCAAAGTTGTTTCTTCTTACGATTGGCAAAAGCAATCACGAACTACTAGCCGACTTTATATAAAAATTCTTGGACAATTGTCAAAAGTATTATGAAGTTAGCTAAACCAAACTTACCAACCATAGTTCAAGTTGTCGGATATTATCCACCACACCTTGGCGGTTCAGAAGTTGTAGCACAAAAAATTTCTGAAATTCTAGCCAGCTTGAACTATCCGGTTAAAGTCTTAACTTCGTCAATTGGTCAAGATCCAAAACAATCTGGTAAAGAAAAAATAGGAAGCCTACAGATTTTTAGGCTAAAAGCTTTTGAAATTGCTCACACTCCGATTGCACCAGGGCTGCTATGGCAGTTACTCCGTCTACCGAAACGATCGATAATTCACCTGCATTTAGCCCAAGCTTTTTATCCAGAATTGGTTTGGCTCACTTCAAAATTAAGAGGTATCCCTTATGTAGTCCATTTTCACCTTGATTTAATGCCTTCTGGAAGTTTGGGTAAGTTGTTTTTAGTATATAAAAAGTTTGTGCTTTCTAAAGTTATTAAAGATGCCGCAAAAGTGATTGTTTTTTCTAAACAACAACGAGCCTTTGTGATAGAAAAATATCAGCTTGTACCTGAGCAGGTACAAGTTATTCCCAATGGAGTTTCTGAAGATTATTTAAATTTATATCGACCACGTAAAAAGTTACATAATAAAATTCGTCTTTTATTTGTTGGAAGGTTAAGCTTCCAAAAACGAGTCGATAGACTAATTCGGGCTCTAGACGAGCTTAAATATCCCTATCAATTAGATATTGTTGGAGATGGCGAAGAGCGACAGGGACTCGAAGCACTAGTTCGTTATTTACAGCTTAAACACGTAAAATTTCATGGTTCTAAGCACGGCAAAGCTCTGAAACGATTTTACAAGCGAGCAGATGTTTTTATATTGCCGTCAGACTCCGAAGGTATGCCAATTACGTTGTTAGAGTCTATGGCGACGGGCTTACCGATTATTGGTTCAGAAGTTCCTGGGATTACCGAACACCTTAAGGATATTGGTACCACGGTACCGAACCCATCACCGCAGAACTTCACCGTCGCAATTAATGATTTTATTGAGAATTATAAGGAAAGATCACTCGAACCATTGTCGCGAGCTAGTCATGAATTTGCCAAACAGTTGAGCTGGCCTAACCAAGTAAACAAACTGAAAGCAATGTATCAGCGATTGCAAGCTAAACCTGATCCTATTCCAGATAAAAATAAATCAACAAAACAATTAGTTAAGTTGGGTTTTTATGTAGGATTATTGGCGTGGTGGGTAATTTATATATTAGCGAGGAGCAGTTCGAGCCTATCAGCTGTTGTTGTCAATAGCCTGGGATTTAGTTTTCTTATGATTGTTCCTGGGTTTCTGACGCTTATAGGTCTTAGAATAAAAAGTTTACCTGCCTGGGGAAAGTTGGTATTGACTGTCGGTTTAAGTTTACTTGAGCTAATGCTAGTTGGATTAATTGGTAATACCGTATTGCAATGGTTTGGAGTACTACGGCCTTTGCAAACCAACTATTTAATTGATGAAATTAGCTTACTTTTGGCAGTCTTGGCCATATTTAGCTGGCGACGATTGTCTATAGATATAAAGGCAGCAGGTAGTAAATTAAAAAAGCTGTTTGGCGATAGGCTAAACCTTATTTTAGTGCTTACACCATTGAGCTTTGTGGCCTTAGCAGTTATGGGAGCAACGGCTCTAAATAACGGAGTTGGTGAGCCCTGGACCTTCATTATGATTTGGGCAATTGCTGGATATAGCACGGCCTTAGTTTATTTAAGCAAACGTCTTAATGATAGCGTCATTTGCTGGGGCATGTTCTTATCTGCTTTATCTTTACTTTTAATGACGTCTCTACGCTCATGGTATATCAGCGGCCATGATATTCAGCAAGAATTTAAGGTATTTGAATTGGCTAAAAATAACGGTGTTTGGCAAATTCAAAAGTTCCGTGATCCTTATAACGCTTGTTTGAGTATAACTTTACTGCCAACGATGTTATTTAATTTGCTGAAGTCTAGCGATACTTATATATTCAAACTTTACTATCAAATTATTTTTGCGCTTTGCCCAATAGTTATTTATTTGTTTATGCGTCGTTGGGTATCTAGGGCTTTGGCCTTTGTATCGGTAATCTATTTTATAGCTTTCCCGACTTTTTTTACCGATATGCCCAGTCTAAACCGTCAAGAATTAGGATTTTTGTTTTTTAGTTTATTGCTCTACATCGTTTTTAGCAGCGGAATTAAAAAGAGTTTACAAAAAGGCTTATTTTTAGCGTTAGCAGTCGGCTTGGTTTTATCGCATTACTCCACGACATATTCGGCAATTGCAATCTTTGGTGTGGCACTAATAGCCAGACCAGTAATACTATTTATAGTACGGCGGCTTAAACGTTGGCGACCATTTAAAAATACTTCTTTACCTCTACTTGTTAAAAAAGCTGACCGAGATCAACCTCAACTAAGTGTTTCGTTGGTAGCTGGTATTGTTTTTCTAAGTTTTAGCTGGACAACTTTAACAAATACTGGCAATGGGGCATTGCAAGTCGCTAAATCCACTTTTGCGGCTGTAACCAAACAGTTTAGCGTTTTAGAATCACGTTCCACTGATACTGGGTATAGCCTTATTTCACTAGGCAATAAAAGTAATGCCGATGAGGTTAAAAACTTTAAGTCTAAAGTCGTACAACCGGCAAGAGCCAAGCAACCAAATGATTTTTATCCCCAATCAGCTCCTGAGTTAAGCAATATTACACCACTTGCCAACTCCACGCTTGGCTTAACTATACTGGGACGCGGCCTTCAAAACATAGGGCTAAATGTACAGGCATTTAACGGGGCTTTTAGACAAGCTACTGCTAAACTGCTGCAGATATTTGTATTAATAGGATTGGCCTATGTAATTTTTAGAAAACAGCGTGATAAACTCTTAAATGCTGAGTTTTTTGCATTGGCGGTTGCTAGCATAATATTTGTTTTTTTGCAGGTAATATTACCGGTCGTATCGATTGATTATGGAATTTTACGTGCCTTTCAACAAACGCTCATGATACTGTCGATTTTTATCGTAATAGGAAGCTTACTAATATCTAGATTAATACCTGGCAAATTATTTTCTAGATCCTTACCAGTTATAATTGCAATGATATTTTTCTTATCAACCACAGGCTTTTTTACTCAGCTTGTTGGTGGCTATACCGGCCAACTTAATTTTAATAACAGTGGATTGGATTATGAACTTTACTATACCCATAAGACCGAATTATTAGGATACCAATGGCTTAAAACTAACGGCGGTCTTAATACTCCAGATCGCATTCAATCATTTATTCAAGCTGACCATTATAATTTAATTAAGTTCCCTGACATCGTTGGTTATGACAATTCTAACGATATTTATCCGGGCTTAATTCGTAAAGATAGTTATGTGTTTATGGGATATACCAATGTTCACGACGACAAAGCTAGCCTTTTATATAACGGCGATATTATTCAGTACCAATATCCGATGCAGATATTAAATCAGAATAAAAATCTTCTTTATAGTAACGGTGATGTTAACATATATAAGTAATTATGTTGTATAATAAGCAAATAAATGTTAATGGATGATATAGAGTAATTGTTTATGATTATTAAAGACGTACAGCTTAGTCATACTAAAACTAGCACCAGTCTGACGGCCCGCTGTAAGATACGTAAAATTGGCTGGGACACAGTTTATTTTAAAGTTGCATCTAAAAACCGTACAGATATTTTAAATGATGCCAGTCCATTTGCAGCGGCAATGCTTATTCCGGCTATGAAACAAGGTGAGGATTTAATTATTAAAGGCAGTATATCCAAGCAATTATACGACGGGATGCAGATAATCATCGATGAAGTGCTAGGCTGGGATATTGGTCTAAAGCCAATAAAAATAGTGGCCGATAAACTGACGGAAGATAATTATCGACCAACTAAGGTCGGTACTTTTTTCTCCGGGGGAGTAGATTCTTTCTACACCTATTTAAAACACACTAAAGATAATAACAACAATACTAAAGTAGATAGTTTAATTTTTGTAAACAACGGCAATGACATTGATCCGCGCAATAAACGACTTTGGAAATTAGCTACTCATAATTTAGAAAACATTGCAGATGATGGCCAGGTAGATTTAATTGTCGTTGAAAGCAATATTAACTCCCTCGAACTACTCAACCCAATTATCTCATGGGACTATATACACGGCGGCTGTTTAGCAGCGGTTGGCTTATTTTTACGAAGGGGTTTTAATCGGATCTATATCCCTTCAACTCATTCTAAAGAACAGCAAACTAATCATGGTTCCAACTTGGCACTCGATAACAACTGGAGCACTGAGAAAACAACGTTTATTCATGACGGCACTGAGTCCACCAGGCTTAATAAAGTCACCAGTCTATTAGCCAAGTCCCCGATTGCTCTTAAATACCTAAGAGTATGTTATATGAATACCAAAGGTACTTATAACTGTGGTCAGTGTGACAAGTGTTTAAGAACAATGATTAACTTGTATATTGCTGGAGCACTACAACAAGCACAAACCTTTCCTCATCAGTTGGACCTTAAGCGCATTGCTGAAACGCCGACTATTATGGGAGAGGGTATGCAAATTTTTCACAACGAGAACCTGTCAGCCTTGAAACAAAAGCACCTAAACCCAGGGTTACAAAAAGCCCTTGAAACCAGTATTAACTTAACTCAGCAGTTACATCCTAAGTTTAGTCACAAACTTAAGGATAAGGCAGCTTATTTTGATCACCTTTACTTAAAAGGTTATGTTCAGGTGGTTTATCATGAGCTCTTTGGTAAGAGGTTTGCATGATTATTAAAGATGTACAACTAGAACATCATAAAACTAGCACCAGCCTGACTGCTCGTTGTAAGATACGTAAAATTGGCTGGGATACAGTTTATATTAGGATAGATTCAGTTCATCAAAACTATATTTATAACGATGCCAGTCCGTTTGCAGCTATGTTATTGTTACCAGCCATGAAACAAGCCGAGGATTTAATTATTAAAGGCAGTATATCTGATCAGTTTTATAAAGGAATGCAAGATATTATGGCTGAAGTATCTAAATGGGATGCCGGCTTAAAACCAATATCGATCAAAGCCGATAAATTATTAAAAGACACTAATAATCCGACAAAAACAGCTAGTTTTTTTTCTGGCGGCGTAGATTCTTTCTATACTTACCTAAAACATAAAAAGGATCGCAGCCAATCAGATCGAATTGATAGTTTTATATTAGTAAAAGGTTTTGATATTAAATTAAGTGATCACTGGCTTTGGAGCAGTACATTTAACAATATTAAAGCAGTAGCTAAGGATCAAAGTGTCGAACTAGTCGTTGTTGAAACCAACATACAAGAATTACTCGAACCGATTTTAGCCTGGGATTACACACATGGCGGTTGTCTAGCGGCCATCGGTTTATTTTTGCGTAGTGCCTTCAGCAAAATATATATACCGTCCACTTTTTCGACTGAAGACCAAATTCCTTGGGGATCCAATCTAGTAACAGATAAGTATTGGAGCACTGAAAAAATTAAATTCGTACATGACGGAGCCGAAGCCACAAGAATTAATAAAATTTTATGGCAAGTATCTAAATCGCCAGTAGCTTTAAAGCACTTGCGGGTTTGTTATATCAATAAACAAGGTGCCTATAACTGTGGGTCATGCGCTAAATGTCTACGCACAATGATCAGCTTGTATGCAGCTGGAGTATTAAATCGATCAGCTACCTTTCCAAAGCATATTGATATTAACTTAGTGGCTAACCTCCCAGCAGCTAGTAACCAAGGCCAACATATATTTACTGGCGAACTAGAAAATCTTGCAGCGCTTAAAGCTCGCCATTTAAATCCGAAATTGCAAGTGGCGATTGAGGAAAATATCAATCAAACTAAGAGACAGTTGGTTGGGAAGTTTAAACCACGTATAGTCAAGCTAAGCCGAACAGCTGTCTATATTGACCATGTCTATGCTAAAGGCCGCTTATACCGTGTCTACGGTGGCCTGGTTAGTAATAAACACTGAAGCCTTGGATAAACTGGTTTAACTTTAAATTATGAAATCCAAACTGCAATCTCTCTACAACGAACCTCTGCTACGAAATTCCTTCTTTATAACTATATCAACCATGACAATGGCTTTATTTGGTTTTATTTTCTGGTTAATTGTCGCTCATTTATATACTACCAAACAGGTCGGAATTGCCGCTACCTTGATTTCGTCAATGAACTTTATTGCTTATGCAAGCTTGCTAGGTTTTAATACAACTTTCATTAGATTTTTGCCAAAATCCAAAAATCGTAACACAACAATAAATACCGGATTATTAGTAGTAACCGTTATGGCATTATTACTAAGTTTTATATATGTAACTTTTATTCCGTCAGCTTCACCTAAGCTAGCTGTTCTACACCAAAACTTATTTTATGGAATTGGATTTATAATTTTGGGTATTAGTGCAGCTATTAACCTAGCAACCGACAGTATTTTTATAGCTTACCGTTCTGCAATTTATAATTTTGCAATTGATGGTTTAGTTGCCAGCAGTACTCAGCTTTTATTGCCTGTAATCTTATTAAGTTTAGGAGCCTATGGTATTTATGCGGCACAAGGTTTAGCGGCACTTGTAGCAATGAGTTTGAGTATCTACATGCTAATAAAAAAGTTTAATTATTTACCAGCTATTAAACTAAATAAATTTAATGTTCGTGATGATATACGATACTCATTTGGTAACTATATAGCTAATTTATTTAATTTCTTACCTAGCGTTATTTTACCGCTAATCATTTTAAATACTTTAGGTGCTGCTCAGGCTGGTTACTTTTACTTAGCTTTTATGATTTGTAATGTTTTATATAACGTTACCTATGCCGTTGCTCAGTCAATGTTAGCCGAAGGATCATACAATGAGCAAAACCTTGTAATGTTAGCCAAACGAGCAGCTAGCATTCAAGCTGTAATTATTATTCCTGCCACTGCACTTTTAACAGTTATCGGTCCAATATTGCTGCGTATTTTTGGTGATGGTTATGCCCATAATGCCAGTCAATTAATTATATTATTAGCCCTAACTTCCCCATTGCTAGCAGCTGAAGCCATAGGCAGTGTTATTATGCGTATCAAAAAGCGAACTAAAACACTAGTATTTATTAACCTCGGATATGCTTTATCTATTTGTACACTTGCACTACTTTGGGGAAAACGTGGACTGGTTTGGATTGGACTAGCCTGGTTAATTGGTCAGGCACTTACTCTAGTGACCACCTATGTTAGCCTAGCTCTTCACTATCATTTTGAAGTTCAAGGCGGCGTTCATAAGCCTGTTTAATAAGTTTAACTCCCTGTTCAGCGGTTCGCTTATAATTTGGTAATATATCTTGTAACTGTTTCACATAACTACTACGTTGTTTCTGTAACTGTTTAAATAGCGTTATTAATTTTTGGGTGGTTACATCTTCAATATCAATTACCCAGTCTTCGAGCCCAAGGTCGCCCATTATGCCAGAAGTTTTATGTTCATACTCAATACCAATAGCCGGTACACCTGCGCTAAGTGCAAAAATTACTGAGTGAAAACGAGTGCCAATCAGATAATTTAACTTTCCAATGATTGCCCGTACCTCATAATGGCTGAGCTGATTGTCTAAAAATATTACTTTTTCCGAATGATTTAACAATTGTTTAATTCGATCGCCGATTAAGCGATCATCATCATTTTGTAAAGTTGAAGTTACTTGGGGAATAACAATAACGCTAAACTGACGGTTTTGGCTAAGATAATCTATAAAGCCAGACATCGCCCTTTCGTATTGTTCCCGCCCTTTGCCCCCTAGCCAATCACGAACAGTTATACCGATAGTTTGTTTATTTGTTGAAGTGCTGAAGACTTTATCTACTGCTGAAAGATCAATGCGTGGTTCAAACAAAAAAGCGCTATCCGGTACATATTTAACGTTCTTAACAATTCCGAGCTCCTCTAACAACTTCTTTGATTGGTCTTCTCTGACTAAAATTAAATCAACTTTTTTTAAACTAAACGACGCAATCTTTCGTTGAATCCAGGTTGGGTAAGGTCCGAAAGATTGTGCGTATAAATATATTGGTTTTTTAAGAAGTTTAGCGACCCAAAATTGATGAAAAAGTAAAACTAAAATAAATGTACTACTAAAATCGTCTTTTGCTCTTAAATATCCACCACCAACCCCAACAGCCATGTCTGATTTTATTAATAAATTCATAGGGTAACGCCAGCGTACCGGTAATGGTAGGGATAATCTGAAAAACCTATAAATAACACTCCATAGCGATGTATATATCAACATAACTGCGGCGATGATTAGTTTTTCTAAACGATTTCCATGTGGTGCTACGGCATCATACATTAAAGCTCGGCTGACTGGGACATCGTCGAATGTGTAGCCTTTCGGAACTGTATCAACTGTAAGTATATTAAGATTAGCATTTTTAAAATTTTGCTTCAGTTGGCTAATTTGGGCAGATAATATTGCCGCATCTCCTCTGTTTTGCGCAGAGTAGACGTGCGAAATTAATATATTCATATAGTTGCCCGTAAAAACTAAGCTGCTTTTCGCATCCTCAATTTTATAAATCTGCTATTGGCCTCGGCACTTAGCGCTCTTAGCATTGGTTTATTATGCCCACCACTCCCCACTGCTTCGTCACTGCGCAATCTAAAGTTCGGTTCAACTAATTTACCATAATGATTTGACCTAAAAACTCGTATGGATTGCATAAGCTTCATGAGGCTTTCGTGTAATTCGGTGAAATCATCACCACCGCGTTCATCGATTATAGTATTCACACTTTGACCCCCACTTGAATTAAGAAATCGTGTCATGTACCTCAGTTGCTTAGCTGATAAATATGGCAACGAGGACTCAAAGTAAGGTGCAATAGGAGGCAGATTATCTACACCTTCAAGTTGTTCATGATCACATTCAAAAAGTATATATTCAAGTGCCAAAAATGGCAGTTGACTGGCATTGGATGCAACTAAAGTTTTACCATTAATTTTTAAATGCTCAAAGAAAGGTTTGATCTGGTATGTGAATACATCGGCGGGAATTTCTGTATGAACCCTGGCCACTCCTTCATTCATGGTATCAATCGCTTCTCTTGTGAGTTCTAAACTATCACCAATAGTTTGATTGCTAGATTCTAGAGTTACATTTGACCATTGCTGCAGAGAGTAATCTAAAGGAGCGTGGCTTTCTCTCAATACTTCATAAAAAGTTTTTTCCTCTGGTAAAAGCGTAAATGTTCTCTGTCTGTCGCCAAGCGGATTGGCGATACAAAGCACTGAACAGGTAGCTCTAGCAGCGTTTGCACCAACAGCTCCAGCTGTTTCCAGGGCCCGAGCAAGTTCTTGGGGTACACCGTCACGATAAAGTCCAAGGTAGTAGCCCGCACTTGCCAGCACATCAAGATTAAATAAACTTGCGGTTGCTTCAGTTGGACCTTGTTCTAAAACTCCTGTTTCATTAGCATATACGGCGGTTTCGATTACTTTATTCTCAACTTTTTTTACGTCCCCAGCCTTAATTACATCTGCTAATTCAAACATGAAAGAATCAGTCTGAAGCGGATCAATTTGTCTGACCCGTACTTCATCACATAGCTCTATGCCAGGATCAGTTATATCGCTCTCAAACATAACACAGCACCTTCTTGACTTATAAGCAAAGTATACCAAAAGCAGTATATATTTACAACCTATTATTGATTTTGTAGCAAGGTTAAGCAGTAAGCGTTGTAAATATGGCTTCGGGACTAGGGCTCGAACCTAGATTGCTGGGACCAAAACCCAGTGTCCTACCATTAGACGATCCCGAATAACAGATTAGATTTTAACTCAATTTATTGGTTTATGAAACTGAAGATCCGACAAACTTACCTAGATGCAAGATAAGTTCAACAACTCTGGTCTCTCGAGCACTATATCTTTCAGTATCAATTTCTCCAACTCCAGCATGACCGATAATAAACTTACCCACATAATATTTTATTGCACTTTGATCAAATTGTGGGTGTTCGGGTAAAACCTCAGTAACAACTGAGGATCTTAAAAGACCGTATCCTCCTGAAATTGTACCCCTGTTATGTAGTCCATTTACACGACTGAACCATATGTTTGGATTATGATTACGCTCATCGAAAATTATCTGATCAAATTGGTTAATTCCGGCAACGAACGCTAAACGATCTTTAGGGTCTTCCAAGTATTCCGAGAATGGACTACCGTCAACTATTTGTAGGAAAAGCTTACTCTCATCTATTGTTGGAGAAACCTCTTCGTGGAGGGCTTCTATTGCTGTCATCTAGATCTTCTTTTTGTCTAAATTATAATTAAAGTTTGCTCTTATGTTGTAATTTTGTCAAGAGGTTTTTTACCTAGCAAATTTATCCGATTGAAGCCGCTCACGCTATACTTGGTATATTATGCGGATTTTGGAGCCAACGCAGCTCTATAAAGCTAAAGCTAAAAAGTCACACTCTTATAAGAAGCTATTTCTGCTTTTAAGCCTTTTAATTTTGCTGGCACCGGTTGTATTAAGTGCTTGGGTCTATACTTTACCTCTACCGGTTATACACGGTCAAACTTTGAATGTGAATTATAAACCGGTTAATGTTAGCTTACCCTGGCCACAATATGGTCAAGCAGCTATAGGTGCTGATGGATATGGTCTGTTAACACAGGCCGGTTCGACTAAACCTGTGCCAATGGCTAGTGTGGCTAAAATTATGACAGCGCTAGCTGTACTTAAGAAATACCCGCTTAAGCTTGGCGAGACTGGCCCAACGATTCCAATAACTCAAGCTGATGAACAAATCTACGCAAACTATTTATCTCAAGGTGGATCAGTTGTAGAGGTATCTGCAGGCGAATCAATCACTGAATATGATGCCTTACAAGCTATGCTACTACCTTCGGCAAATAATATTGCCGATACTCTAGCAACTTGGTCGTTTAGTTCTTTAAACAGTTACTTAGATTACGCTAATTCCCTAGCCTTAAATATGAACCTAGTAGGCACCCACTTAAGCGATGCTAGCGGCTTTAAGCCGCAAACGCTTAGTACGGCTAGAGACATGGTTTTAATGGGTCAGAAGGCCTTAGCTAATCCGCTGATAGCCCAAATTGTAAGTCAAGCTTCAGCAAATATATCAATCATAGGCCAAATCAAAAATACTAATTACTTGCTTGGCCAAAACGGTATTATTGGAATTAAAACTGGTAATACCCCGGAAGCAGGTGGTTGTTATTTATTTGCATCAACTAAAACTATTAATAGTAATAAAGTTACCTTAATTGGCGCCATTATGAGTGCTCCAACAGTAGGACGGGCTATGACCGATAGTATTCCGATCATAAACGCTGCATGGAATGGTTTTGGCATGCGTAAAGTAGTATCAGCTGGCCAAAATGTCGGTTACTATGATTTACCTTGGGGAGGTAAAGTCCAAGCAATTTCCAAAATCTCAGTCAAAAGTTTCGGCTGGATAGGCTCGCCAGTGGCTGCCAGCAGCGATCTTAAAGATTTATCTTCAACTGCTCTAGCCCGTAGCAATAGTGGGCAGCTGCACGTTGGAAACTTGGTTAGTGATGTGCAAATCAGTTCAGACGTGAAACCAGCTGGCTGGCGCTGGCGAGCATTACGCTGGCTTTGACGCCAGATAACTTCCTAATATAAGCTGTTGAATATGAATCCATCAAATAATTCTATAACTCCAGTACCAATACCAAATTCTGTTCAGCCATTAATCCCTACAAAAAAATCGCATAAGCCTTTAATTTTGATTATCACCACACTAGTATTAATAAGTCTAATAGCTGGTATTTATGCATTTATAAAACACGGCAATAAACCAACTTTAGCAAATAAACAAAGCAAAACTTCTTCTTCTAGCTTAATAAAAACAATTAGTAACCCAAATCGTATCCGGCTTTTAGCAGCTGGTGATTTTATTGCCCATGACTCTGTCAATTCAAATGCTAAACAAGCCGATGGTAGCTATAACTACATGCCTATTATGAGCGATTTTAAAACTATTTTTAAAGCAGCAGATATTCGTTTTTGTAATGATGCAATTTTAAACGGTGGTAGCCAGTTTGGAATTAGCGGTTATCCTAAGTTCAATTCGCCTACAGAATTTGTGGATGGAATGGCACAACTTGGTTGTAATTTAGTGAACACCGCCTCAAACCATAGCTTTGATCGAACACAAGATGCAATCAATGCATCGGTTAACGTTTGGGACAAACAATCCGGAGTATTAGCCGTAGCGGGAGAAAACCGCTCAGCAGCCGAACAACAAAAGGTTAGCTACTTCACTCAGCACGGACTTAAATTTGCCTTTTTGGCCTATACAACTTACAGCAATAATGACGCCGGTCCCCTTAACAGTTACGGTGTTAATAGTTATAGCCGTGCCTTTGCTCACCAACAAATCCAAGCAGCTAAACAGGCTGGAGCCCAAATAATAATAGTTAGTATGCGTTGGGGAACTGAGTATACTACTCTTGTAAATGACCACCAAAAGTCTGAAGCTCAATATTTAGCAGATGAAGGTGTAACTTTAATACTTGGTCACGGCTCACATGAGCTAGAACCGGTCCAAAAACTCAAAGGATCCGGTGGCAAAACTACAACTGTATGGTATTCACTTGGTAATTTTATAAATACCCAGGAACCTACAGAAACACTATTTAACGGGCTGGCTGTCATAGACTTTGATACTACTACTCATCAAATTTCGAGCATGTCATTTTTACCAATCTACGTGCACTATGAGTGGACAGCTAGTCAAGCAAAAGCCGATGCCATATCGACAAGACACAATCTGCATATTTATAGTTTGGAGAACACAACTCAAGCAATGATTGACTCACAACAGCTACATACAACAGTGGCTGAACAGAAATCTCGACTTAGTACTACACTGAATACTTTGCTAAATATTCCATTAGTAACAACGCAGCAGTACTATAACTAATAACTACTACCACCAGTAACGTTAAAGAATTCTTCTAAGGTTGAGACGCCTTCGTTATGCATTTGCATCGCTAGAGATTCGCCAATATAGCGCACATGCCATGGTTCGTACTCGTAACCTGTAAAACTTACTTTATCTTTGGTATAGCGAATAATAAAGCCGTACTTATAGGAGTTGGCAACCAACCACTGGCCTTCAGGAGTAGTTTCAAAACACTGCTGAAGCTCGCATTTTCGGCTTAGTGGCTCTAAATCAGCGGCAAAACCAGATTGATGTTCACTATAACCAGGTCGAGCACTTTGCATATCTGCCCCGGCTCTTCCTAAGTTTTTAACATAGCCTCCATATAAACTTGTCTGGTACGAATATGAACGATATCCACTAGCTAGCATTAAATTTATGCCTTGTTGCTTAGCGGCTGCAAACATTTGCTCTAGCACTATTGCTGTAGCCTGCCGCAGTTTCATACTTTCATTTCCTGGAGCTCTAAGTGGAATAGTCGGAACTACAAGATCGCTCGGAATGTAATTAATTGGGTTGAGTGGGTGTTGTTTGTTTACGATTACCCAAATACTGTTCGGATCACTTGTAGAATACTGCATTTTGTTAAAGCTATGTGAAGACGAAGCTTGATTTTTAGATTGCTGAGATGAAGTTAAGGTGCTTGGATTGATAGTTTTTTTGTTTTCAAAAACCCGCCAACTGATAACTCCAACTATTGCAACCGGTACTATTAAAATTAAAGTTGTTCGCTTCATTTGCTAAATTATATCTTATTAACGTCCGGAAGTTGCTTATACTTGCGCTCTCCCTGTAATTAGCGTACTTTGAGCATGCGTATTATGAATAAAAATGTTGAGGAAAACCCAAATGACTACATTGCAACCATATATATAAATGGTATGCATGGCCGCATGTTACGTTTGCCCTCGACCGTTAAAAATAAAGAAATATTGATTGTCTATGGACGCAACCAAAATCTAGAACAACTGTTTTATCTTGCCAAAGAATTAAATAAATACGGCAACGTAACAATTCCAGACATACCGGGCTTTGGTGGTATGCAAAGTTTTTATAAAATTGGAGAAAAACCAATACTAGATAATTTAGCGGATTATCTAGCGGCTTTTATAAAACTTCGTTATAGTCGCCGCAAAGTAACTATTTTTGGTCTGGGTTTTGGCTTTATTGTGGTGACACGGATGTTGCAGAAATATCCAAACTTAATGAAAAAAATCAATATTTTAATTAACTATGGCGGGTTTATCCATAAAGATGCAATTATCTTAGACCGAGGTACTTATGTATTAATGCACTACTCTGCAGATATATTATCTTGGCGTCTTCCGGCTTGGAGTTTAAAATACTTTTTCTTGAAACCGTATTTAATGAGTTGGATTTATTCCCGATCATCAAATAACTCATCATATAACTTAGAAGAGATAAACCAAAGCGATCTGAGGACTTTTTTGAAAGCAACTAGCATTATGCTTAAACTCGATTTAAGTGACCATCAGATAAACTTAACGGTTTACAATATTCCAATTAAACAAGATTGGTTAGATGAACAACTGGTTGAACAACATTTAAATGTGGTATATCAAAAAGTTAGAGTATTTAACCCGATGACAAATAAAAATAATCACTCAAAAGTCTCTGGAGCACATTCGACTATGGAAATACCAGCTAGTTTAAAACGCTTGCTGGCTAAAAATAACTAACATAAATATTGCTTAGGATTCTTATCATGAGATAATAATTTCATGCCTACCTTTTTCTCTAGTTCTAAGCGTCCGAAGGTAGAAGTTACTGTAGCTAACATCACGGTTATTAAAACACTTGGGCTAGTACTTCTGTCGGTTTTATTTTGGGCTGCACTGGGCAAGGCCACTCACGCTCTAACGCTAGTATTTATTGCATTTTTTCTGGCGCTTGCTTTAAATTCGCCAATTCATTGGTTATCTTTGCAATTGCCTGGAAAATCTAGAGGTAATAGAACTTTAAGTACTTCTGCAGCCTTTTTAATTGTTGTTTTACTACTTGTAGGATTTATTGCCAGTATAGTCCCACCGTTTATAAAGCAAACTAACAACTTTATTCATCAAGCTCCTAATATTGTTGAAAATTTACATAACGATAATACTTCACTTGGACGATTTGTGCGTGATCATCACTTGGAAAGTCAAAGCAACAAGTTTGCGAACCAGCTTTCTGATAGGCTCAAAAACATAAGTGGATCAGCCTTTACCACTATTACCCGCATATTTAGCAGTGTATTTTCGGTTCTTGCGGTTTTGGTATTAACTTTTATGATGTTAATTGAAGGTCCTCATTGGATAGATTTGGCAAAGCGATTAATCCCGGAGCACAGAAGTTCACAGGTAGAAAAAATGGCTCATGATATGTACCGTGTAGTTAAAGGTTATGTTAACGGTCAAGTCTTTTTGGCAGTCTTGGTAGCGTTATTTGTAGCTATACCTTTGTTTATTTTGCACATTAGTTATCCAGTAGCTCTAGTAGTCGTAGTATTTGTTTGTGGTTTAATACCACTAGTTGGTCACTCGATTGGTGCTGTTATTGTTTCGGTAGTAGCCCTACTTCATTCGTTGCCAGCAGCAATAATTATTTTGGCTTATTATATTATTTATATGCAGATTGAAGCTTATATAATACAACCGCAAGTACAGGCTAACAATACAGATATGTCACCATTACTTGTGTTTAGTTCGGTAATAATTGGCGTCAGCTTTAATGGATTACTGGGCGGTCTAGTAGCTATTCCTATAGCCGGATGTCTTAGAATAGTAGCACTAGATTATTTAGAACGTAAACGCCTGCTTAGCCCTGGGCAGGTTCAACGTGAGACCAAATAGCTCCGAACGATGTATCTCGCAACTCAATAGCTTGGTCTGTTAATTGCTGCCTAATTTGATCGGCCTGATCCCAATTTTTTAAACCACGAGCAGTTTGACGCTCAGTAATTAACTGCTTTTGATCATTAGTAATATCTGGACGATTACTTAGTGATAGCCCAAGTCCAGCATCTAAAAAACTTAGGAATTGATGAAATTCAGATCGTTGATTTGGACTAACTAAGTTTTCAATGATGTCAGAGGACACTTTACTGACGATAGTAAGTGCTTCGGGCGTATTTAAATCATCCGATAGAGCTTTCAAAATGGCTGTTTTATAATCTGCAAAATTAAGTTCAGGAGCTTTATCATTTATTAATTGCCATTTAATATCTGCAATAAGTCTGAAGTCATTTAAGCGGTTTTGGGCAGCTTCTAAATTGTCCCAACTGAAATTAATTTGTTTGCGATAGTGAGTTTGCAGAACCATAAGTCTAAAGGCAATAGGTTCATATCCTTTTTCGATAATATCTCGAAGAGTGTAAAAGTTATTTAGCGATTTACTCATCTTTCGGCCTTCAACTAGCAGATGCTCGTTATGCATAAAATATTTAGCATATAATGATGACTCGTTTCCAGCTGTACTTTGGGCAATTTCATTTTCATGATGTGGAAAAATTAGATCGACTCCACCGGTGTGAATATCAAACGGTAATCCTAGATTAGTTGTGCTCATAGCCGAGCATTCGATGTGCCACCCCGGTCGTCCTAATAGTTGATGCTCATCAAGATCAAACTGCCAAGCAGGCTCATCACCTTTTTGAAGTTTCCAAAGTGCGAAATCATGGACGTTATCTTTATCGTATTCATCGTTTTGAATGCGCTGTTGAGCAGTATTTTTAGCGTCAATTTTGGTTAGTTGACCATATTTTTTGCCGCTTTCTTGATATTTGCTTATAGAAAAATATATTCCATCATCAGCAATATAAGCAAACTTATCATGATATAGTTGAGTGATCAATTTTTGAATATCAGGTATGTTAGCGATGGCACTAACATATGTCGTAGAGCTGGCGTCGTTACCAATAACCTGCATATCGCTTAAGAATATTTGCCTATAGTGCTGAGTTAACTCCTTTAATGCTTCTAAAGAGTCGTTACCAGGATATTGTTGTTGACTTCGAGCAATTGTTTTATCATCGACATCCGTAAAATTCATAACGTGGTTGAGTTTAAAGTCATTTAAGGCTATGACACGTTTAAGACTATCAACCATAATGTAAGAACTTAAGTTACCAATATGGATATAATCATAAACTGTTGGTCCACAGCTATAAATACGCAGTGATTGATCCTTAAGAGGTACTAGATCTTCTAACTGATGACCAAGCGTATTATATATTTTCATAGTGATTTTTAGGAACTCTATCAAGTAAATGCTCAGCCACTTTTAAACACTCAGCTTTAGTGTCTTTAAGGCTTCGCCCGTCATCAATTTTAAAACCACTGGCATATGGATGACCACCACCACCAAAATGTTCAGCTAGATCAGAGGCAATTTTGGCATTATAGCCGCAGCGAATTGAACCAGTAATCTTGCCATCTTTGTAATGTTTTAGGACAATAGCCACTCTGACTTTCTCAGTTTGTAACATATCCGTCTGAATAAGTGGAGCTGGATTGTATAGTGGACTGTAAGTCGTAATTTCATCATACGGCACTGTTACGATGGCAATATGGCCATCTGCGTACAGTTCAGTGCGTTCAATAAGGCGAGCTTTATATCTAAAAATTGGTTCGGGCATTTTCATGAGTGCACGTCTGGCTTCTTCGAGTGCCGGTCTATCGACACCACCATCGATTAAATCGGCCATAGTGCGATAGGTTTCTGAAGAAGTTTCTTCGGTTGTTAGTCCCAACGAGTCAGCTAATATAGAACTAGCGATAAAGGTTTTAGCATGAATGTTTAATGGCCATTTTAGCTGAGTTGCTAGTTGATGGATAGCTTCTCCAGTAGACACAGCTTGTTTATTATTAAGTACTACAGTTGCATAGGGAATATCGCATTTGACATCTGCATGATGATCAAGAATTATGACTGGTTTTGAAGCTACCCAGGAGCGGTATCGGCTGGCGTTTAGTTTTTCAAGTAAAATCATGGCGCTGGTATCAACAACAATACTAACGTCAAATTGATTGGGTATTTCTTTTGATACCCTGTCCCAACCAGAAAGATGCTTTAAATACTCCGGCATTTCAATACCGCAGTATAAATAGGTATCTTTACCCATATCATTCAAGATTTGTTCAAGTGCCAAGCTACTAGATAAGCTATCTCCATCAGGATTATCAGCCTGAATAATTACGATTTTATTAGATTCATTTATAATCTTACTAATTTCACTGGATTGGGGATATTTATTCATAAGCTAGTTCGACCTTCTAAAGCATGAGTTAAGGTAATTTGATCAGCATACTCTAAATCAACACCAATCGGTAGTCCGCGGGCTAGGCGACTGATTTTTACTTTGCGTTTACCTAATTGCTGCTGAATATAAAGAGCAGTTGATTCGCCTTCGACACTGGCGTTTGTAGCTAGGATTACTTCTTCGACGTTATCTTCATCTAACCTTTTGATTAATTCTTTAACATGCAGCTGGTCGGGTCCAATATTATCAATTGGCGATATTAGTCCACCCAAAACATGGTATGTACCCTTATATTGCCCGGTTTTTTCAATTGCCATGATGTCAAACGGCTCAGCTACCACCGCGACAAGACTTTTATCACGTCCTGGGTCACTGTATAACGTCGATAACTTTTGACCTTTAGCTACTAAAGCATAGGTTTTTTGGCAATAATCTACACCGGCATGAAGGTTGTCCATGGTTTGACCAAGATGCTTGGCGGTCTGGCCACTATCTGTTAGTAAGAAATATGCATAACGTTCAGCAGTCCGCGGACCAACACCAGGTAGCGAACCAAAAGCATCAATTAAACTCGCAAGAGCCGGCGGTAGAACAGACATACAGTTTAAAGTCCCAAGTCGCCCAGCGCTCCCATGAATGGTTGCATTTTTTCAGCTGCCATTTTTTGGCTTTGGGCAATTGCTTCTTTGACCGCATCCTCAACCCAGCGCTCCAGACTGTGAATATCATCTAGATCGACTTGATCCGGATCAATGTGAACTTTTTTAATTTTTTGCTCACCTGTTATTTCGACTTTTACAGCACCTTCACCGGCCTCTACTGTTATAATTTGCTTTTGTAATTCTTTTTGCATTTTTTTAACTTTTAAGAGCAGCTTAGCTTGATCAAATCGGTTCATGTTTTCTCCCTTGGTTTATAGATTTATTGTAACAAAAATGTGTTAAGGTCGCTGCTCAAATACTTTTTTAGTAACCGGGTCATTAGGCCATGCCACAAAATATTGCCGGCTATTATAATATCCTGATAGTAGTACCAATACTGTCATTAAGCTTAAAGCAATTATACGAGCCAAAGGGTTGCGCGGAAATACATGAAACCACTGGCTTAACATATAGTCTATACCAGCAGCAACCAGTAAATAAATTGCTGGTAACAAAATGATAGTTGTGACTGAACCGTGCAATCCCACAAGTAGCGTACCAATGATTAATATACCAAACAGTATCTTGCCACGGTCCAGCTTTAACTTAAGACTATATGCATAAAACCCAAGAAGACACATTGCAGCCGTAAAGATATCCAGCAGTGGTAATCTACTTAGCCATATGGTGGGACTGCTCGGACCTTTTAAAAATATTTGAAACGGTACATTTAATACTTGCCTAAAATAGTTATAGGGATTAGGTAGTTTACTTGGTATGCCAAGCAGAATTCTTGCCAGTGAAGGTTGTCTAATAAGTGCGGCTAGCAGTGGCAATATAAGCAAAACTCCTAGAAGTGCTATAGGCGTGAAAGTAAGTTTGGCCTTTTTAAGATGCTCAAAAATTGCCCGACCTTGCCATAAACCTCCGATTACAACAAACCATACTAAACCAGGTATATATACCAAAGTAACAACTACCAGAACACCCACCAGTAGCACTAAAGCCGATCGTTGTGACCTACGAATCCAGGTTCCATAGGCTAGCGTAACAACCAGTAAGCAAAGAAATATATCTGAGGTAGCCAGTCTGGCATAATGTAAAAACCAGGCTGAAGTGGTGTATAAAAAAGTACTTAGGGAGGCAGTTAAAGTTGATTGCCAGCGAGATACAATGTAATAAAATAATCCAATACTAATGACCGCCGCTAAGGCACTAACACCTCGGGCGCTATACAGACTATGAAGATGTAAGTGATTTAGACTGTAATGAAGTAACTTGTAGGGTGCATTTAAAGGATTATTGATAATTGAGTTTAACGACGGCTGAGACTTAAGTTGGTTAACTTCCGATTGACTGTATCCAGGTACCAGTGAACCGAGCTTGTAAAGTAATATAGAGACGCTAAATATTACACCAGCCGAAATTGCAATGGCTGGCTGACCCAATTTTATTAGAAACAGTTTTAGCCGTTTTGTTGAATACATGCCCAGGGTTTCAGTATAACATTCGTAGCAGTTTACTCTGCCGGAGGTTCAGTACCATGTTTGGTATCAAGACTTCTAAAGCGCTGCCTTTCTTTATCGAAGTATAGTTCAATACCACCAGTTGGACCGTTGCGGTGTTTCTTAATAAAAATATCGGTAATATTCTTACGGTCAGTATCTGGATTGTAATACTCCTCTCTATAAATAAAAGCCACAACATCGGAGTCTTGCTCAATGCTACCGCTTTCACGTAAATCGGCTAGTTGCGGTATCTGGGGGCTACGATTTTCAACCGACCGACTTAATTGACTAAGAGCTAATACCGGTAAATTGAGCTCGCGAGCTATTCCTTTAAGCCCTCTGGATATTTCCGAAATTTCCTGCACCCGATTAGCCTCATTGCCATAGCGGCTGCCACCACTCATTAATTGAAGATAGTCTACTATAATTAGACCCAATCGCCGCTGATGAGCTTCACGCCTTGATTTAGTGCGTAGATCACTGACTGTGATGCTAGGTGTATCATCAATATAAATTTGGGCTTCCGATAATTTGCCCATGGCACCACCAATTTTCTCAAAATCTTGGTCGGTTAAATTACCGGTTCTCAGGGCCCAGGCATCAACTCCTGACTCAATAGCCAATAAGCGGTCGACTAACTGCTCTTTACTCATTTCTAGGCTAAAAAGCAATACGGCTTCTTCTGATTGTAGGGCAATGTTGTGAGCTATATTTAGCGCCAAAGCGGTTTTACCCATTGATGGTCTGGCGGCTAATATTATTAAATCGGATCGCTGGAAACCAGCTAATATATTATCCAAGTCTTTATACCCAGTCGGAATACCTCTAATTTTGCCTTTATCTTTATGTAGTTGATCAAGCCGTTCAAAGCTTTCGCCCAGAATAGCGTCTAGACTAACAATATCCTGTTTTAAATGTCGCTGGCTGACTTCAAACATTCGAGCTTCGGCTTCCTCAATAAGGTCACTAAAGCTTTGATTTTCATCATAACTTAGTTTTGTAATATCCTCAGAAGCTTTTATCAGTCGCCGCCGCATTGATTTTTGAGCCACAATCGACGCATATTGATCTGCGTGTGCAGCTGTTGGTACAAAGTTTGTTAACTCTGTTAAATAAGCCGAACCACCGATAAACTCCAAGAAGCCCGTTGCTTTTAATTGATCCGATAAAGTTAATACATCAATTGGACTATGTTTTTCATATAGACTTATTACAGCTTCAAAAATTCGCTGATTTTTGGGATCATAAAAGTCTTCAGCGTTAATCGTATCAGCAATCTTAACAATTGCATCACTATCAATTAAAATTGCTCCAAGTAGACTGGCCTCGGCATCAGTATTTTGGGGTGGAATGGTGGGATCTTGGGTGTCCACTTGCTATAACTCCGGCACTCTAATTATCATTTAGGAGTCTAGCACTTCCGCGCTACCAAAAATATTGCTTATGGTTGTAAGATCAGCTGAATCGCTAACTTCACTGACTTCATTCTTATCAACTTTAATACTAGGGTCGATAACAGACACTATTTTAATAGGCTGAGAGCTGTGATGTTTGATAATTTCATCAATAATCTTGCGGTTTTTGGTATCATTTATTTGCTTCTGGTGAAAGGCAAACTTAAAACTGAGCGTTAAGGTTTGGCCATCAAGTATTGGCCGACCCATACGCATAATGCTATATAAAGTATTGTGACGACTCTTAACCGTTGCAAGCACTTTTGGCCAAAGTTCCAGTGTAAATATTTGAGAAGTTTCAGAACTCTCCAAGTTAGTAGACTGGTTTTTAGTTTGCTGCTTCTTCGGAATAGGCGATTCAGCAGCCGGTTTGTCTTCCAGCGGATTGGGTTCTTTAGACATCGCTTGTTTAGTATCGGCCGATAAGATGATATTAAGTAGGGTTAGCTCCAGCAGACTTTCAGGCTGAACGCTAGCTGGTATATCTATAAGATCTTTAAGCAACTGAATGGTAGTTGCGCTACCCAAACGCGCCTTGTCTTCTATGAGTTGCTGTCTAAGTGTTTGAGACAGCTGCTTGGCAATACTAGCCGCACCATACCCTTGCTCCTTCAATTGGTTGAGACTATCGATTAATTCATTAGCAGATGCACTATAAAGACTACCCAGCAGTTTAGAAATAATTTGTTGTGGAGCTATGCCGAGTAATTGTTGTACATTATCTAAACTAAGTTTGTGACCGGATGAGCTAGCTTGATCAAGTAAACTTATACTGTCACGAAAGCTGCCCTCACTATGCTCGGCGATCAAATCAATGGCTGTATCATCAAATTGTATTTTTTCCTTTTTGGCAATATTTTTTAGGTGCTGTTTAATTTGGGTTACTTCAATCGGTTTAAAGCTAAAGCGTTGGGTGCGGCTAATAATAGTTTGTGGTAATTTATAGGCTTCAGTCGTAGCCAGTATAAAAATGACATGGTTTGGTGGTTCCTCCAGAGTTTTAAGCAGTGCATTAAAAGCTTCTTTAGTTAGCATGTGAACTTCATCAATAATGTAGACCTTAAATTTAGAATGAGTTGGTGCAATATGAACTTTGTCGCGTAAATCTCTTATTTCATCAATTCGGCGATTACTAGCGGCATCAATCTCAATAATATCCAAGCGATGCTGATCTTCATCATAGTCAAGTCCATTTACTTCATGGGCTAAAATCCTAGCTACGCTGGTTTTACCCACTCCATGGGGGCCAGTAAATAAATAAGCATGGCTAATTTTGCCAGTCTTAAGAGCATTTTTTAAAGTCGCGGTAATATGTTCCTGACCTATTGCTTCGTCCAAGTTCTTTGGTCGATATTTTCTATATAACGCCTGCCCCATTTGGATATATTATAGACGACGTAGATAAAAAGACTGTTGTTTTATAAGTCAATCTCCGGGACTGGGATGTAAATAGTTTGTATAGTCCCAGCTTCAATATCGGCGGGCTGCAGAGCTCGTTTCCAGTAAAAACTTGATGCCTCGGCACCTTCATTAAAGGCTGACGAAACTGCTAAGGCTGCCCCGCCGTAGCGGATAAGCTGACCAGCAGTTTTTTCTAGTAAGTCTGCATCTTCTGATCTCGCCAAATGCTTCCCAATAGTGTTTAGACCAAAGCCCATGTTCATTTTAAATTGTGATATTTTACCAACTGGTGGCACACTCCCCGTACTTTGATGCTTGAATTTATCAACTATAGTTGCTGCAGTATTGCTGGCGTTTACGCCGGCAACCGCCGCTAAAACCAGTTGGTCTACATCACCTCGATAGGTAGCAGCTGCCGCCAATGTTAAAAAACTTAGTTTATCGCCAATATGATCTAGGAAATATCCGGCTCTAGTTTCCTGATTTAATAATCTTGCGGCTGCGCCATCTATAGCATCAGTTATAAACCAACCGCCAGCCCGGATGAAGTGCCTTATTTTACCAGTACGTGCGTATTGAAAAGATTCAGTAATACTACCGATAATTCGGGCGCCAGTAATAATGTTTGGGATATTTAATAGCTTTTCTCTTGAATCCACATCTGACATCCAGATAGTTAATAACTTATTTAACCAATAGTCAAATACTAAAGCGCAGCTTCTAATGCAGCCCATTCAGCATTAGCATCATCTTCTGGTACGTTTACGCTAACTTGATCACCGGGCTTGGCTTTAAAATAAGTTACACTGGCAAGTAAAATACGGTAAGCTTTATCACCGACTTTTACATGATAATGACCGTCTTTTAGTTCCAAGCTCCCAACTACTTGTTTGCGAGCAATTGGACCAATTTGCTTATACATGAAGGCGCCGTCATCGGCGATTGTCAGTTTTAAAATATCTCCCTGTACTAGCTTGGATTTTGAGGCATAATTAGCTGGTACAGGGTAGGTTTTGCCGTCACTACCTACCATATTTTGGCCATCAAAAACACCTTCAATCACTTTGCCTAGAGATTCGTCTTTGGCTACTGATACTTCTTCAGAATTTTCGCCCACCAAACTAACTAACAATTCTTTAGCCGCAGCTAAGCTAGTTTCTGCCTCTTGAATTAAACTTCTAAGCCTCTTTATTTGCTTATCTGGTACGTCCGCCATGTTTACCTGTCATCTCTCCAACATGTTTATTTATGTAAACTTAGCCTAAAAATACCATGTTTGCCAAATCAAGTCAAAACTGCAAGTAAAAAACTGTGGAAAAATGACGACAATCGTCCCACTGGACGCAACGACGATTACGTGGTGCCTCTCGAGACTATCGAGAAGGGTCTCATCGGCGCCGACTTGCTTCCGGAACTCATCTACTAATAACCACTATCGCAAGGGAGCGCTAAAACAACAAAGTACTGGGCGTGTGCATTTCCCTCATTACGAGGTACACGCCTAGGCAATTTTCTTTTAAAACTTAATTAAAACTAAACCTTCCCAGAAGAAATAGCTAAAATTGACTTGCAAAGATTTATTGATCTGTAGATTACCGTTAGGCTTTAAGCAAGTTCGACAGTAGCACCGGCATCTTCTAGGGTCTTTTTGGCAGTTTCAGCATCATCTTTCTTAGCTTTTTCAACAATTGTCTTAGGTGCACCATCAACTAAAGCTTTAGCTTCACCAAGGCCTAAATTAGTAATATCCTTAACTGCCTTGATGACAGCTACTTTTTGAGCACCAGGGTCCTTAAGAACAACATCATACTCATTTTTTTCTGCTTCTGCAGGAGCAACGTCTCCGCCGGCTGGTCCGGCTGCGACCGCTACTGCTGGAGCAGCGGCACTTACACCCCAGTACTCTTCTAGAAACTTAACAAATTTGCTGATATCCAAAGCTGACATTTTATCTAGGTCGTTAACTAATTTTTCAAATTCTTTTGGAACATCAACTTTTTCAGACTTCTTTTCTATCTTAGCTTTAGCTTCGATTGGTTTTTCGTCTTTCTTATCTTCTTGCTTTACTTCTTGTTCGGCCATAATTAATTCTCCTTTTAAATATGAACTTAAGCTGGTTTAACTTGATCAGCTTTAGCGTTTAGTATGTTTATAAAACCTCTTAAATTGCCGGATACTACACTCACAAAACCACTTAACGGAGCAGCTATTGTGCCAACAAGCTGAGCTCTTAATTGCTCTTTGTTTGGTAAGTTAGCTAGGGCTTTGATATCGTCAGCACTCACCAATATACCATCAGCTGTAATCCCACCGACAAAGGCTAAGCTGGGTTGGGTTTTGGCAAAATTAGCAAGGCTTTGAGCTGCTGCAATTTCATCCTGAGCGTTAAATGCATATAGTATCTGGCCCCTCAATATGCCAGTATCTATATCTTTAAATTTGTCATTACTTTCAAGCGCTTTTATAACCAGGCGGTTTTTGATCACTTTTACTTTGGTACCATTCTCCTTGGCTTGACGACGTAAAGTCTGCATTGCCTTAACGTCTGTACCAGTGTAAGTTGCCAAAACACTTAATTTAGATTCTGTTAGCAATTCGCTAACTTCTTGGACAACTTCACGTTTCTTATCTTTTGTTAAAGCCACGGACAGCTCCTTTAATTTAGTTAATCGACCTATTTAGTTACCGTAATAAAAAAGTCTTCGATTAATCAAAGACTTATACGAGCAAAAATATTTGTCTCACCTCGGTAGCAAATTAATTCGTCTAATCGAAAGCTACTGTCTTTGGTAACTAGTAGTATTCTAGGCTACTTCTGTATTTGCGTCAACAGAGACATTATTTAATTGTATGTAAAAACTTTTACATCTTATAACTTCTAGGTTCTTACCTACGTGATCTGTTCATCTATTGACAAGTTAATATGATAAGCGTAAATTACCAGGTTGTGATGACATACCTCAACTGTATTACTGTTTTTAAGCACTATCGCCGAACTCTCGGTCTAGTGTTTATAATTACATAAATAGTTGGAGTTTGCCGAACCTAAAAATAATAAATCAAGTAAATCAGCCGGGCTCCAACCAATAGGGCCCGGTTTTTTTAATAAAAGGATAAGTTATGCATACACCAAGAAACGGTCTGAGGCACCAAAAGCATTTTGTTATGTCTACAAACCGTTTAGCAACGGAACGATTACAAATGGAAAGAGACGGTATCTTACATCATTCAGTTGATAATTTAGCAGTAGATACTTATGCATTATGCCTAGCATCTGTAAGTAAACACGGTGGCATGACTAAGGGCAAACTTGAAGAGATTGCCATAGCGGCTATGGACCGGGCTGATTTAGTAAACCCCGGTGAATATGTTTTACAAAATGAAGTATATATCGATAGAATTGAGATTTAATTTAAATAGTGTATGATTAACGTTTGTCAAAGAGAAATATAAATGACTACTACGCATGAATCACCTTCTAAAAATGAGGTAATACAACAGTCTGTGCAAGAACGAGCAAAAGGCATAGTTGGTAAACTAGGACAATTTATTACCGGCGAACATTCTTATTTTTCCGCTATCTTTATTCTAAACGGTGGCGATATAGACACAAATCAAGACCAACAGAAATTGGAATTAGAGTTTGCGCAGTTATTGGAACTTTCAGATACACAATTAGAGTCTTCTACTTATCCAGTTCGCATTATGAAAATTGCAGACGATATAACTCTACTTCGATGGGTACATATTCAAGAAGACAGTGTATACGAAGTGTATTATCAAGCCGTAAGAGGTGATCAAGATCCGTCAATGTTTGCTGAATGGTAATAAAACTTATATTCTAGGACTTTTTCTCAATCTGCTGAAGTTTAAACTGGGTGTAACGTTCAGCAGCTAATCGCGTTAGTTTAGGATTTTCATCCTGATTGACGAATATCATGCCATCGGCCAATATAGGATGGACCTCTGCCAGTTTTTCATGCATTTGTAGGACTAACTTGCGGTATCCTGGATGACCCTGCGGACTAGTTCGTAATTCATGTAAATGAAAGGCCTCCCGAGCGTTATATGTGACTTTCCAACGCAGTTTATGGCCAAGTAAAGTAGCATATTGGGCCTCAAGGTCATAATGAGCAGCTTGAAGCGCACTATATAGCTCTAAACTGAGATCAAAGCACTTATTAAAGCTATCGGTTAAACCGGCATCGTCAACTAGCTGTGGCACATCGTATCCATAGCGTGGCGTTAACATCTGCCATTCCATATCGTCTACCATCCGATGTCGCTGTAAGTCACGAAAAATCCCATAATCACAAAGCAAATCCCAACTATAATGAGCTTTTTCTAAAGCTCTTCCAGGACGGTGCCGACGATTTAAACGTTCGCCCATATATGCTAATAATATTTCTTCTTTTTGGGAATATGACCAATTTTCAACCTCACGTTTTATTTCGTCTAAAGATAAATCTGCATGTTCATATAAAATATCGGGTACTAAATCTAGCTCATTTTGGGGCCACACCGAAGTTAAAATTACTGGTTGTTGATGCTGACCGTAAGCGTTTGGCAAGTTTTTCTTGGCAAGTTTTTTGACTGTAGCGTATGTATTGGCACGGTAAGCGGTCATTGCTCCCCCACGGTCAGCTTTATCGGCTCTTTCTAAAAATGTAGGTATGGTTTTACGTAGTTCGCTAAGGAGTTTTTGACCGGTCTGGACAGCTTCTGGCAGTTCATCGCTTAGTAGATGCATAATTAAAGATTCTAAGGCCTGACCTGACCCATAAATACCGACAGTTGACTTAGTCGCCACCGGAAGTACAAAACGAATAGCATCACAAGCTTGCGCCCGAGTAGCGCCTTGCCAAGCCATATCTCGTTCTTTGATTGGCACTTCTGAGTTACCGCGTACGAACTGGGTTAAGTCTCGTACCATACGTGAATACAGATCAAAAATTTGATCCATAGTCTGAGCGTATTTATTTTTAACGGCAGTTTTTAAATAGCCAGGAGTGTAGTATTTATAATTTCCAACTTTATCTTTTTGGTCAAAATATATATATCTAGTTGACTGTTCAAGATAAGCTGCCAGACGCCCCCATTCCAATTTTTTAGTCAAAATATTAGACGCTCCTTCTACTACGACATGTTGGCCAACTAACTGTTGCACAGAATCATCCCCGTAAGCTGTAATAATTTTCTGTAATAACTTCTCGTCCTTACCTTTTGCATGAGAAAACTCATCCAAAATAGTAATACGCATGTCATCGCCGCGACGTGATAACCTGGCCATAGCAGCTGCGACTGTGATGGGACTAATATTCTCATTAAAACCATATACGTTACCGGTTGTATTTGTCACAATATTTTCTAGATAATGCTTTCCGTCTGCGGTAATTGAAAACACACCATCTTGGTCTTTAGTGACCAATGGCTTATCGTCGTCAATTGGCGAAGTAGAACTAGAAATTGGTTTTTCCTCTAGTATTTGTTTAATTGATGTTGCTGAAGCCATTGATTTTACTGGTGAACTACGGGAAGTAACGGTTTGGGCAACTAACTCCCAAACTTGTGAAAAGACTTTTTCTGGACGTTCTACCGAAAAAATTACAGGCAAGTTGCGCTGTTTAGCCTCCCATAAATAACCAGCTCGCACACGCTCTAAAAAAGCGTCATCTAAGCTATCAAAGCGTTCTTTGGTGCGGCGTAACTTAGCACGATCGCGTAACACAGATACCGGAGCATCTAATATGATAGTCAAATCAGGTTCTGTCCTTGCAATAGCAAAGTTGATAATTTGATTAATAGCTTCGTAGTCAGGTATGTCACCGCGTCCATAATATTGTATTGCCAATGTTGTAAGGTAATTTCTGTCCACCAGACAAGTCACACCCTGTGCTACAGCGCGTCTTATTACTTCAAGTGACTGTGAACGGGCTGCATTATATAAAAGGACCTCAGTTCGGGTATTCATTGGATATAATGGATCCTGTGTTATGGCGCGCACTGCCCTGGCTGTTAAGTCACTCTGACTATCTGGCTCTCTAAGCACCCGTACTGGCAGCCCAGCTGCTTGTAAATGTTTTGCTACCAATAAGACTTGAGTTGTCTTACCGGCGCCTTCTGCACCTTCAATAACTATGTATTTCCCTGGATTCGATTCAGTCATAGGCCATACCTTCAATTTTTACTGGCATAGACCGTATGTCTCGATAGGCTTTGGGTAGCATCATGTCTGGTGACCAAACTTTGGTTATTATTTTCAAATCGTTTCCTGACTGGTACTTTCCGCTGAAGCCTTGGTCTCGACCTTCTCCGTAACTACCCTCTACCTCGCCCGTTTCATGAAAGACGGCTTGGGCAATCCGTTCGCCAACCGGTAAGACTATTGTTTCACGATGGTTTAAATTATAGATCTCAAGAGTTAGTCTATTAATATATCCCGGATCGACCCAACCAGCGTCAAAACAAACTGCCACACCGTTACGCGCCCAGCTTGACCTGGCTCTTAAGTCAAAAGCTCCCGGTGGCTTTATGCCAAAAAATTCGTGGGTGTGAGCCAGAATCCGTTCTCCCGGCTTTAATGCAATAACTGGGTGATCTTTAGCTATGCCGATTAATGGCTTAATGCCATTTAAATTACACCACTCACCATGGGAGATAGCCCGATATGGACCATCAAAATAACGTTCAACATCTTCTCGGTCAAACGGATTATAGAGGTTACGTTCATTCATTCGCTCAATACGGTAATAATAAAAACCAAGGGTAACATCCAAGCTAGCGTGTGCGACGTTTTTATTGTCAAAGGGTAGACAAATTATGTGACCGTCTTTAATTGCTTGCCTAATTTGTATATTACTAAAAACTCCCATGGCCCTCTTTCTAATAACTATTGTACGAAATAATTTGACACTAATACAATATTTATATGCAATATTACAACTACATTAGTCTAACTATTTTGAAATTGGACTTCGGGCGTAGTAGGTTTTCTTAAGGTTATTGTTAGCTAAGTCGTTAATCATGATCTTAGCGCAGTTTTTTATATCGTCTACCGTTCCATTACTCACTAGTGTGGCATCAACAGTAATAGCGCTTCGCTCTCGTTCTGTAGGGTCTAAGACGTCGAATTGCTCAACACCAGGCCTATAGATCTTTATAACCTTTCCACCGACTTGGCGTACGTACTGAGCGTCTGTCGGAAAACGTAGTCCAGCAATTAAACACAATGCATAACCTTTTTTATTTATTTTCTGTAGGCGTTTGATAATTTCTTTAAACCATATACCGGAATCGATTTTCTTCACTAAGTAGCCACCTAACCACTGCAAAATTGGCCGATAATCCTGCTTATTTTCTGGTGTAATGAGCTGCGATAACATTTTTGGTTGATTTGTCAGATTATTTAAATGTACAAACAATTTCTTATAATCTCCTGGGTGCTTGTGGACTTCTTTGGTCTTTAGCTTAATATCTTCAAAAGTGCACTTTATATGAACAGTTTTAAGTAAAATCAGCGGTAGTGGCTTAAGCCATGTATTGATTGCCTCTATATCTTTGGAATCTGGAATTGTCTTGGTGGTGGTGTGTAAGGCGTTAGCTACTTCGGCGATAACTAAACTTGACTCAATTAAAATAGAAGATGGCAGAACCTCCTTTGCGGCGTCTGCAAGGCTACTTTTGCCGTGACCGATTGGACCGGTTAAACCAATAATTAACATAGCGTTAGTTTAGCAAATTAGTGCCTTGACATCAGTTCTCATTTAAACTTCAAGCAAAAGTCGTTCAAATATTGATTTTAATGCTCGGACCCATACTAGTGGTGAGATAAGCGGACTTTATATAGACTCCCTTTATGCTGGCCGGTTTAGCACTTTTTACTGCTGATATAATTTGTTGTAAGTTTTGCATTAGTTTATCACTTCCAAAACTGATTTTGCCGGTGCCAACATGAATAATACCTGTACTATCGACTCTGAACTCAACTTTACCGGCTTTGGCTTCTTTTACAGCCTTGGCTACATCGGTGGTCACAGTACCGCTTTTAGGGTTTGGCATTAATCCTTTAGGGCCTAGAAGTTTAGCATATTTACCTAATTGAGGCATAGATCTAGGTGTAGCCACCAAAACATCAAAATTAAGCAGACCTTTATCCAACTGTTGCAAAAATTCATCACCAGCAGCGATGTCGGCTCCAGCTTTTTTGGCTGCTGCTACTTCGTCGGCATCACCAAATACTGCCACTTTAGAGCTTTTACCTGTGCCAGCCGGTAAAACTACTGTGCCTCGGATATTTTGATCAGCTTGTTTGGGGTCAACATTTAGGTTTAAATGAAGCTCAACAGTGGCATCAAACTTTACCGGGTTAGTTTTGATTGCCAAAGTTAGCCCATCTTCCACCTCGTACTTAATATTTTTGTCGATAAATTCGTAGGCTTTTTTATAACTTTTACTGCGACGCTCCAAGCGAGTACTAGATGGTTTTTGGGTTTTCTTCGGTTCGTCAGTCTGCTGTTTTTGATCATCTGAAGCTTCAAGCTTTCTTTCTTCTTTAACTTGCTTAGTTTCGGCTTCTTTGACGGCCTTGGCACTGCGCTTGCCAGCTTTAGCTAGGTCTTTTGAGGCTTTATCTGAGGTGTCCTCAACCTTACTACCTTTTGTTGATTCTAGCTTAGTTTTGCTAACTTCAGGTTTGTTTGATTGAGGTACTTTTTTATCTTTAATTTGCTTACTAACAACTTTTGATTTTTTAACTTCCTTCTTGGCTTCTGCCATAACATCTCCATTCGTGGTAATTACGGCTTGTTCTGCCTCCCACAAAATTATTTAACTTTAGTTCTTCAAAGATCGTTATTCGATCTCAACTCCCATACTACGGGCTGTTCCAGCCACCATTTTCTTAACTGCTTCAATATCTTCGGCGTTCATATCCTTGGCTTTTTCCTCAGCTATTTCGGTTAGCTGGGAATTGTTTAACTTCTTTTCTAGCTTCTCGCTGTTTGGTTTGCCCGAACCTTTATCGATCCCTAGTTTCTGGCGGATAAGATCATCAGTTGGTTGGCTTACAACTCGAAATAACATAGAGCGATCGTCATAAATCGTAATGTGCGCTGTAACTATGCCTTTGAGCTCTTTAGTTTGTTCATTAAATGGATTTATAAAGTCCATCATATTAACGCCATATTGGCCAAGCGTACTGCCCACTGGTGGCGCAGCACTGGCTTTACCAGCGGGGACTTTCATCTTTAGATTAGCTGTAATTTGCTTTGTTGCCATAAAAAAACTCCTTATGGAGTGCGTAACTAGTTTAGCTTACTATACTTCACCCCTGTTGTCTAGCGTTTGCAAGAGTTCACACTCAACGGCATTAAAAATAGCAACCAGCCTGTTTCCTTCTAGGGAGTCACCGTGGCGAAGTGCACCTTCAAATGCGGCATCTGCCAAACGTTTAAGAGCATTTATGTCTTGGCTGTGACTTGCCTTCTCTAAAGTTCGCTCATGAAGCACTAACAGAAATTTTTCCTTAATCATGAATTAATGCTAAACTCTTTTTACCTGTAAACTGTCAAGCTCAACTGGTGTTTCGCGGCCAAACATATTAACAAGTACTTTAAGCTTACCTTTTTGAGCATCAATTTCTGAAATAGAACCATCAAATCCTTTAAATGGACCATCGGTTATGCTCACTACTTCACCTTCTTTAAAGTCTATTTTATGCTTAGGTTGCTCTAGACCCATACGTTTGTTTATTTTTTCCATTTCATCTTGACTAACCGGTGTGGGCTCAGTACCGCTTCCCACAAATCCTGTTACGCTAGGGGTGTTACGCACAATATACCAAGCATCCTCACTTAATTTCATTTGGACTAAAACGTAGCCTTGGAATATACGTTTTTCGACGACCTTACGTTTACCATTTTTAATTTCTATCATTTTTTCTTTTGGGACTAATACCTGAAATATCTTGTCTTTCATGTCCAGGCTATCAGCTCGCTGGCGAATACTCTCAGCAACTTTTTCTTCGTAACCGCTGTATGTATGAATGGCGTACCATTGTTTAGAAATGTCATATCGTCTAGTCATAGATTTGTCCTATTTTAATAAAACTTTCTTAAAAATTATATCTAGTATGGAATCGGTGATCGTGATAATTACACCGAATATGAGAGCAAACACAAAAACAGCTAAAGTTAATTGAGTCGTCTGCTTGCGATCTGGCCACTTAACTTGCCTAAGCTCACTGAATGAGTTGCGAAAGTACTTCGGTATAAAGTACCGTCGTTTATTAAAAAACCGACCTAACTTATTATCTGGAAATGGTAAGTAATACTCTTTTTTACCAACGTTTCGGGCCGATTTAAATGGTTTACTGCCAGCAACAGCAATGCGACGAATTCGTTTAGGCTTAGCCGGAGCCGAGTTTTTCTCCTCGGTTGCCTGGCGAACACTTGGTGCCGGTCGCAATCGACGCTTTGATTTATTGGATTTGTCTGCCATCGCTCACTCTAATTAAAAAACCTACTTATAAAAGTAGGTGTCCAGCTGTCAATATACAGTATATCTTCCCGGAGGTCAATGTTCGGTAATGTCCCAGCTGCCATTATTTTATTTTTCAAGTTTGGTTGTCTGGCAAATCGGGCACTAATAAGCTAAATTTAGAGCCTTTATTTAGTTCGCTGCTCATCGAAATTTGACCATTTAATAGATGAGCTAGTTTTACCGTCACATATAAGCCAAGGCCCGTACCCTTATTTTCCTTAGTTCTATAATCCTCTGATCTAAAAAACTTATTAAATACCTTTTCTTGATCGGATTTACTAATGCCAATACCAGTGTCTTGCACCCAGAACTGCACTTTTTTCTGTATTGTTCTGGCGCCAATTGTAATTTGGCCTTTTTGAGTGTATTTAATTGCGTTAGTTACAAAGTTTTGCAGGATTTCCTTTACGTATAGCTCGCTAGAATGAAATATTTCCAGTCGGGTATCGATATCTGTTAAAAGTTGTAGTTGTTTAGCTTCAGCCTGGGGTCGATAGCTAGCCGCCAGTTCATCTACTAGATTATACGCATTAACTTCACCGACATCTAGTTTTAACCGTCCACCTTCAGCACGAGATAAGGTCGATAGATCATTGATTAAACTAGCTAAGAATATAATTTGATCATAAGCTTGAGCTAAGGCATGATCAAGAGCACTTGGGTCACCACCACGCTTTAGCGTTAAACGGGCATTGCTAATATTCCCTTCGGCGATAGCGATCGGAGTTCGAAGTTCGTGGCTTGCCACGCTTATAAACTCATCCCTTTCTTCTTCGAGAGATTTTTCGCGAGTAATATCTCTGAGCAATAGGACATAACCTTTTGTCCCGGCTTGACCAAAGCCTAAATGAACTGGCGACAGACTTAAATATAGTTTTACGATGCTGCCATCGGTATAGGGGATCGCTAAATCTCTAGTTGAATAGGCTGTTTTTATAGATTTTATAAAATCTAGCGTATCTATTGGCTGATTTTTTTTATCAACTAAATGTAGAACGTCGGCTATTGGTTTGTTTACTATTGTGGCGTTAATATCCAGAATATTTAGCGCTGCTCCGTTATAAATTACGACATTAAAGCGATCATCAATGGCAATTACACCATCGCCCATGCTGTTAACTAAGCTAACTAGTCGGTTATGCTCCAAATTTGCGTCATCAGACAAATTAACCACTTCAGTCATATAGTAATTATGCCATAAGCATTTTATTAGTAATACTAAATAACCGGATGGAAGGCCCGTAATTCTTTTCTTAGCTGCTTAGCATTGGGTAAACAACTTTGCAAGTGATCCCAAAATTCCTGACTATGACTTAAGAATTTAGTGTGCGTTAACTCGTGTAGAAGTACGTAGTCGATGAGTGGCCAAGGAAGCAACATTAAATAAATATTCAACCCAATGTTTTTTTGTTGACTACAACTGCCCCACCTGGACCTAAGATTACGAACTTTTACGGATCTATATTTAAAACTATATCGACTGGCTAACTGATCTAAGCGTTGGGGTAATAAATTATCGGCTTCCAGCCTTAATGCTGTTAAGCTTGCTTTATGAGCAGCTGTCTGGACGCTCAACTGTCTGGAGCTAATAGAACTAGGGTGACGTACCACGATTCGACTGCCCGTAACTCTAGTTGAGATGTTTGTTTTTCCATCTATCGATATGAAGGTCAGTTGGTGATATTTCCCAATTCGAGCACCTTCAATAAGCGCTGTCTTTGGTTGTCTATGTTCCTCAATCCAACTGGCATGTGATTTTAAAAATTCGAGTCCCGCTCGATAAGGTACCCACATCGGTAAACTAACGCGTACTTCATCGCCTCTACCTAAACTAATTTTTATAGACCGAGCATTTCGTCGTTTATAAAACTTTACCAGACCAATGTTTGGAACGTCTAATTGTTTAACTGGCATTATTAACGGATAACAATATTACGCCGGGATAAATCCACTCGTCCAGCCCGAGGTGTCGGAATTAAGTTAACCAGCCCTGGCTTAATAATTTTAGCTGTAGCTGATGAATTAATTAAACTCATATCATAAAGTTTTTTAATGACGGCGCCTTGTTGAGTTTTAAAGGTGTGTTTACCGCTAATTACCATATAGTCTTCATTGTTAGGATTTTGCATCATGGAGGCATGGTCATCAAAACTACTTTTGGAATAATCCACTGCATACTTGTCGTCGTTGGTACGCTTATCACGGCTATTTAACCGGCTCATAGCGCTTTCCGGGTCAATTTGTAACCATATTAACTGCTGTTTAGCACCTGATTTACGCGCTAAATCGCGAAGTGCCCTACGATTAATTAGTCGTTTAGCATTACCATCATAAATAATACTTACTCCGGCATTTAAAAATTCAGCTGCCATAAACTGCATTAAATGATCAATTATATCGTCTTCTTGATTGTCAAAGCGTGGATGTTCAAATAATTCATTTCGAAAACGATCGCTGTGTAAATGTACAGCACCAATCTTTTCACTAAGTTGACGCGCAAAGTAAGTCTTACCGGCTCCAGGAAAGCCGTACAACATTATTAGTAGTGGTTTATTAAGGATTAATTTATCCACGTACTAATATTGTATATCAGATTTGGTCTATCTTGGAAAGAATAATCATCAGATGACAAGGATCGCTAAATCAATTATCATTACAGACGGACTTCATACAGGGGCATAGTACAACGGTAAGTATAAAGGTCTCCAAAACCTTAGATCGTGGTTCAATTCCACGTGCCCCTGCCAATATATAGAGTAGCTTAAGAAAATCACTATGCAAAAAGAAGCAGAAAAACGGGTTATAAAAGCTGGTCAACGGCTTGGAATTAGCAAGACAGACATACAGCAGTTTTTAAAATTCGATACTGAACATAATTTTGAACTGGAACTAAATAATGGTAAAAAGTTTCAGGCTTACCGCGTCCAGCACAATAACAAGCGAGGCCCTTATAAGGGTGGTATTCGGTTTCACCCTTATGTTAATTTGGATGAAGTTAAGACATTAGCAACACTCATGAGTTTAAAAACGGCTGCCGTTGGATTACCACTAGGTGGTGCTAAAGGTGGAGTTGCAGTCAATCCCAAACTTTTAAATATAGAAGAATTAGAAGAGTTAAGCCGCAAATACGTGGCCCAATTGTATCCCCATATTGGGCCCGATAAAGATATACCGGCACCCGATGTAAACACAAACAGTCAGATTATGGACTGGATGCTTGATGAGTATCAAAAACAAACTGGGAATAGTACAAAAGCGGCTTTTACCGGCAAATCTATTGCACGTGGTGGAAGTTTGGGGCGGGATCAAGCCACTGGACGAGGAGGAGTAATTGCCTTGCAGCAACTTCTTAAATCTCTCAAAAAATCAAAAAGTAAAATTACTATTGCTATTCAAGGTTTTGGTAATGTCGGTGCTTATTTTGGTACAGTTGCTGAAACTGAACACCCAAACTGGAAACTAATCGCAGTGACAGATTCTAAAGGTGGTTTATATGATCCAGCCGGTCTAAATGCCAGCCAGTTATTAAATGCTAAAAAAAGTGGCAAACAGCTAAGCGAAGTACGCAAAGCTAAAAAGATTAGTAATGAAGAGTTGTTGACCATGAAGGTTGATGTGTTAGTCCTGGCCGCTTTAGAGGACGCTATTAATGAAAAAAACTACCGCTCGGTTAAAGCCAAAACTATTGTTGAACTAGCAAATGGACCAATAAGTGATTCAGTCGAAGAATTTCTTAACAGTAAAGCTGTAGTAGTATTACCGGACATTATTGCCAATGCTGGCGGTGTAATAGTTAGCTATTTAGAATGGAAGCAAAACCTAGACACGATTCAGTTAAGTGAATCTGATGTTAATAAACAATTAAACAAATATATGACTAAAGCCGTAAAGGACGTTATTAATTCTGCCCATAAACAAAAATTAAGCTTAAAAGAAGCGGCTTTAGAAATAGCAATTAGACGACTTGTCTAGCGCGGCTTAACTTCGTTTCGGCCTAAACTTTTTTTGGTCTCGCTATACCAAACATGTTTTCGAACAATAGGATCGTATTTTTTTAATCGCAACTTATCTGGAGTATTCATAGTGTTTTTCTTGGTGTAATAATGTCGGTGACCACTAACTTCGCTAACTAAGCCAATAATCTTACGTTTGTCGCCTTTTTTAGCCATAATAAGATTACTTTAACAGATCGGAGGTAATTATTCAAGATAGACAATAAAATGGAAGTTAACAACAACCATTATTTTCAGATTGATGGTATACTGCCACCTGTCTGGCTAAGTACTTTACCACTATGATTGATAAAAAACTCTTAGAAAAACTATACATTAAAAACGGTAAATCGATGCAAGAGATAGCCGCTATTTTGAACTGTTCTGTAAATAAAGTTGCTTATTGGATGGATAGGTATCGAATAGATAGAAGATCCATTAGCGATGCAATTTATCGTAGGCATAATCCATATGGTGACCCGTTTAAAGTTAAAGTGCCAAAAAGTAATGCAGATTTTAAATTACTAGGTATCGGATTAGGTTTATATTGGGGGGAGGGTAACAAAGCCAATAAACATTCAGTAAGGTTGGGAAATACAGATCCCGCACTTATAAGAATGTTTATTAAGTTTCTAATCAAGTTATTTGGAGTAAAGAAAAAAGATTTGCGATTTGGACTCCAGATTTATTCAGATGTTGATTCTGAAAATGTACTTAATTACTGGTTGACTAAACTTAACGTAAGTGCCTCGCAATTTTATAAGATTACAGTTACTATATCTGGATCTTTAGGCACGTACCGTAAAAAGAGTCCTTATGGCGTAGTTACAATCTATTATCATAATAAGAAATTACGCGATATACTCTTAGCGATGCTGCCGAGATAGCTCAGTTGGTAGAGCGCGTCAGTGGTAATGACGAGGTCACGGGTTCGAATCCCGTTCTCGGCTCCAAGTTATATAAGCTTGATATTGCAGCCGATACTTAATCGACATATTCCATGCTTACAGGTGTCTTAATTCCATCTTTGAGATGACCTATACCTATTGGGTAATCACCATTGAAACAAGATCAATTGAATTGTTCAGCTGGTAAAGTGGTTGCCTGAATCATTCGATCGAGTGACAAAAACCCTAAGTACTTACAATCTATTTTTTCGCGCATCTCTTCAATAGTTAAGTTTGCAGCTGCCAGTTCGCTCTGTTTGGGAGTGTCGATACCGTAGTAGTCGGGAAAGGGAACAGGAGCTGAAGCTATCAAAAAAGAAAGACTTTTTGCACCAGCAGCATGTGCTTGTTCTGCTAACACAGGGATAGTGTCTAAGCGTACTATTGAGTCATCTATGAACAGCAAGTGTTTGCCTCTTACCACTTCAGGTATAATATTATGCTTTCTTCTGACATGCTCACGGCGTTCATGAGCAGCTGGCTGCATAAAAGCTCTTCTAGCATAACGATTTTTAATTATTGCGTCTGTTCGTCGTGAAAGACCAAGCTTTTCGGCATAAGCTTCAGCCGCAGGAATTGAAGTTTCTGGAACCGGTATAACCAGTAAATCCTCTGAGCTTTCATCGCCAGGTGGATGTTGAACTGCAAGTTGTTCTCCAAACCTTCGTCTGACATCAGCAACACGTTGATCGTAAAGGAGACTATCTGGTCGAGCAAAGTATACAAATTCAAACATATCAAGTTTAGGGTCGCTCTCAACAACCTGTTTTGACTCGATTTTACCTTTAGTTATAATTGCAATTTCGCCAGGCTTTACTTCTCGTAAATATTCAGCATCAATAATGTCTAATCCGCATGTTTCTGACGCTATCGCAAACCCATCTTGAGATTCTCCGATTGCTAACGGTCTTATGCCTTTTGAGTCTCTAAAAGCCACAACCATTCCGTCGTGCATTGCTACACTTGAAAAAGCACCTCTGAAAAGTGGATAGGCTAGTTCAACTGCCTCGGGTAAGTCTCGACCGCTCCTAATAAATTGAGAAATTGCTAATCCCATCATCTCAGAATCATTAAATTGATCAACGTTTATATTACTTAAATCAAGATATCGTGTAAGCTGTTTTGTAACTGGTAAATTACCATTATGAGCGTAAGCAAAACCTGTAGGTGTATCTTTAAACGGTTGCGGGTGCTTTAATTTAGAGCCAGAAGTTGAATAACGATTGTGGCCAATAGCTGTTGAGCCAGCTAAACGCGCTAGGTTAACATTATTGTATACACTAGATACTGTACCTCTCTCACGTAACGTTTCAACGCTACCATTTTGCATTTGACTAGCGATTCCAGTGGCTTCAGCACCTCGGTGTTGCATCGAAAAAAGCGTCTCGTGAATCAATCCAGCTGCATGCAAGGTATCTTCATTTGCTACAAATGCCGAAACCGCACATTTTTCATTTGCTTCCCCTGCCATCACCCATAAGTATAGATTTACTTAAGCATCTTGGCTATTGTGTAATATACAAAGATTATATAAAAATTGGTTTACTATTATTACATGGCTTCTAAAGTAGACCTAAATACACCCATTACAGATCAAGCTTTCAAAATAAGTTTATATTTAAAAGGTGCAGATGGAATATTAGAACTGATTGGTGGCATTTTTTTACTGATTGTTAGACCCGAGCAACTAAATCATATAGCCCGGTTACTGACCGAGAATGAATTAGCAACTGACCCTAACGATTTTCTGGCTAATCACATTCTTAAGTCAGCGCATAACCTGACTACAGCTTCGCTTATTTTTGGAGCTTTATACTTACTATCTCACGGTATTTTAAAAGTTGTTCTAGTAGTTGAGGTTTTGCGCAAGCATTTATGGGCATACGTGGCCTTGATTGTTGTTACTGCTGGGTTTGTGATTTACCAAGTGTACCGATTAATAGATACACTATCACTAGGCCTTATTCTCTTGACGCTGTTTGATCTGCTGATTATTTACCTCACACAGAAGGAGTACCGTAAACAGCGAGCCATAATGTCCCTAGATAGATCAAAATAGATTTATGTTAATAAAATCGATTAGTAAAACACTATTTTAAAACCTTATACCTAATATGAGTGACAAGTTTGTCCCCACCCACCTCGATCGGCTCTAACTTAAGATTAGGCACTCCTTCAAAAAGGCGTGCTCCATTCCCAATAGTCACAGGAACTATATGTAGCCATAGCTCGTCAATCACCCCAGCCGATAAATACTGGTTAACTGTGTTTGCACCACCAGCAATGGATATATTTCGGCTGCCAGCTGCTTTTACTGCCATAGAAAAGGCCGACTTAATTCCATCGGTCACAAATGTGAATGTAGTCCCGCCTTCCATGACAATAGGGTCCCTATTATTTTCAGTCAGTACAAAAACTGGAGCATGATAAGGTGGATTATTGCCCCACCATCCTTTCCAATCTGCTTGATCTCTTTTTTCTTTTGGACCAAACATATTGCTCCCCATTATATAAGCGCCTGCACCAGTCAACGCATCTATTTCAGTCCTATGCTTTTCTGGTTCATTAAACATCCATCGATGCAGTAAGTTTTTAGGTATATCACCAAATGGTTTTTCAAAGGTTTGATTAAGTCCTGCGACAAATCCATCAATTGAAATCGCAATTCCGCATGTGACTTTTATCTTGCTCATACCTAGCTATATTACTAGAAATATCTTGCTAAATACACGTTCTAAACCGTGGTGCAGGGTGATCGACGAGGTTAGAACCTTACTACTAAATTAACACAGTGCTTTTACTATAGTATGAGGAAAAATATACCTATTATTCCAAGGGGTAATAGGTTGGTGATGCTTCTTGTGACGTGACGCATCGCACAGCTCGTTTGTATGTTTTAACGTTTAATAGAACTTGGTCATGGTAGCCCGTATCAAATTATTAAGCAGCATGTCACTAGACCCTTGGCATACTAATAGGGGGTCTTTTTATTACTAGCCAAGCTCTTTTTGTAACTTTGGCAAATCTAAAATTGTAAGAAAGTGTTCGTTTTGACTCAAAAGTTCTTCCACAAAGAGTAAGCCTAATGCTCGACTTGCGGTCTCGCGGGTCATATTAATTGAGTTAGCTATATCTTGATGAGTTACAGGGGCTTCTATAAGGACCATTTTACCATTCATTTTACCAAACATCTCCGTAAGGTTTAATAGCTCAGCAACAATTCTTTGACGAGCTGTACGAAACTCTAGAGCTTGAATTCTTTGATAGTAATTTGTGATAATGTGCACTGCCTGTTTTAGAATTTCCTGAGATAACCAGATATTATCATTCATGAGGGATAGCAGTTTTCCCTTTGAAGTTTTCAATACCGTGACGTCGGACATTGCTTCATAATATAGCCCATCTGAATGCGAGCCGTCTAAAGCCCAGAGCAGGGGTATAAACTCTCCAGTGTCGTGAACCAACAAAAGATTTTCTTGACCTGATTTAGTTATAGTATAGGCTTTGACGAAGCCTTTCTTAATAATAAAGACACCTTACGGTTCATCTAAACCATTAATAATGGTATCTCCTTTTGAATACTTCAAAATCAGTCCATCACTAAAGTGTGTGTCAAAGTCTTCTTCCTTAGCTTTTTCAGTGGGCATAACCGCTAGAATGTCTTTAGTCATGAGATTAAGTATACTACTTGGCAATGTAAAATTCGTAGGGATACTCTCACGCAAAAGTGTTGCCTTGGTCATTATTGGTTCACTTAACTATGTGACGGGGAGCACTTACTGAAGCAAGAATCAAGGCTACTCCAATTACACTTAAGTTAAAAGCCCGTGATAACACGCACAGACTATTGAAAGGAGTATAACTATGCTATAGGTAGTGAGCTGACATTATTACGCACATCATTGGGAAGAAGGGTGTTACCTAAACTGTTAGGCTTGTTCTATAAGGCAAATAACGAAAGGTGGAGTATGTCGCATTCAACAAAGGCGATAAAGAACAAACAGCAAAAACACTCAAAAGTCTTCTTTGAGCAATATTTAAATAACGCCCATGAACCGTCGGATTATATCTCTAGCGATACACCGCCAGAACTCAAGGTTGAACTACTAGAAAATAGTTTTGATATGAGACGACACTTTAGGCATATTGCTCAAAGACTCCGAAATCGATATTAATCAGTGTGTCGGAAAAGGCCTCCTGCAATGGAGGTCTTTTTATAGTTACAGTCCGACATTTGGAACTCAATGCTGACTAAATTACAATGTTTGTAAAATCCGCGGTGCAGCACCATTGATGGAATTAGAGCCAAAATAAACAAAGAATTAGCACTTTACGATAATGCTTTTGTTCTAGTGGAGCTAATCCAACAAAATTGGCACCAATTGTACGAAGAACTGGGATGATGGAGGGATAATTTAGCTGTCACTTGGAACCGAGCTAAGAATAACTATGTGCCTAGAGGGCGATACGCTTTTCTTCTTTACGCAGTAGGACGAAGATCTTCTGGCTCTCTTCTTAAGTCAAAATTGTCTACTCTAGCTATTAAATCACTAACCCTTGCGTCTTCTTCTTCTAAATGCATGAAGGTCTCCTCAACATTTGCAAGAGCCCCTGGATTACCCATTTTTCCTATAGCAGTATTCCCTATTGTACGTGCATTTGCTTGTTTAAACTCTTCAAATGAAAGTATTTCTGTAATAATTATCCTCTCATATAATTTAAGTATTCCATTTAATACTTCATGATTTTATCCATGTTACGCCACAATCTAACACTTCCTACTTTAGGACCCTGGTGTTTATATTGCAGTGTTCAATATCACATCCCTATAGATAGGCCTATAATTTAGTTAGGATTGCAAGAATTAGCAATTTATGATTTAGCATACAGCATAAAACAAAAATACCTCATATTACTGAGGTTATTACGGTTATGCTTGGTGCAGCATCATGGCTGAGGTTAGAACTTGCCTAATTTAGTCATTCCTACTAATTTTAAATGCAATTATTATGAATAAAGATAGAGCAATGGTGGCAGCAATGGCAGTTTGCCAATAATGAGATATCGGAAGCACGAAAGCAACTAGGCGTATTCCAACACCAATCAACCAACATAAAATGGCTGCAATAACAAGCTTGATTAATTTATTGGCTAGTTTGTTCATGAACAAACTATATCATGCTTATGGTTGTGGTGCAGGGTGATAAACATGTTATAACCTTGCTACGAAGTCAGTATAACGTAGTAACAGGGGTGCAGTAAAGTTCTTACTTAAATAACATTCTCGTTTTGCTATATTAGCTTTTGATTACAACTTGCTCGAAAGTCTATCTGGTATAAGCCATATGAACGCAACTAGTAGTATGCATATATATGCAATTAGCGGCACAAAGACTGCAACACATGCACCGATGAAGTTCAAAATAAACGTGGCTATGATTTTCCAATCATTTTTGAGAGTAAGACTAGATTTCGACCTATTTATTTTTTGTGCGTTGATTGCCCATATCAGCAGAAGAGAGGAAATTGCGCACAAAAGAAATACAAAACTATAAAAAGCTGTTGGCCATGGCTTACCTATATGTTGACCAACCCAACCAGTACTAAAAGGTATAAGGGAAAGTGAGAAGAGTAGAAAAAGGTTCGCCCACATAACCGACGCTGTAATTTTTGTATTTGCCGGTAAAAGATTGTGGTGGTTATTCCAGTAAGTGCCTACTGTTTGGAAACTTATGAGATACACCAAAAAAGCAGGGATAAGCTTAACTAGCGAGTGTAATGATGCGTCTGCGGGAACGTGAATGTTTAGCACTGATATAGTAATGATGATTGCGAACACCGCGTCACTGAATGCTTCGAGGCGAGAAGTATTTTCTTTCATATCATTTTAGAAAAGAACTTTGGTGACCATTTTGATTATTCCCCATTGGCTCGTTGCGTAATTGTTAAGTTTTGGTGTCTTGTCATCAATATCGTCTACACGAAGATTATAAAAAGTATGGCGCGACACAGGCGGAAGGCTGGTTTTATTTTCAAAGTTAATCGTAGGTATGAATATAAACTTTACTGGTCCAGTTCCGATCTTTTCGACATATGGTGTGCCACATTTTGTGCAAAGGCCACGGTCCAAACTTGCGCATTTTCGAAATCGCCCACGAGCTGGGTTACCCCATCCAAATAGATCATTCCTTATAAGCTCCTTGGGCAAAGAACGAGGATTATCATAAACAACATATTTTTCGTTTGTTAACTCAACGTCACTAGCCTTAAATATTGTTACATCAGTGTAAGATTTTTTAACAAATGCCTGGCAATAGAGACAGTGACAAATAAATCGTTCTTTGGGTACTACATTGGCTTTGAACGTTGAAGCTCCACATGCACACGAACCTGATAATAATGGGGATGCATTCGTATCTTTACGATTATTTTTCATATCATTCCTTCTCCTCACCCCAACTCTAGTACTTTTAAATTAAAAACCCTCATGCGGGGTTCTAACGTACCGAATGCTCTAACAAAATAACAGAGGTAAAATCCGTGGTGCAGGGTGTAGGATTCGAACCTACGAAGGCATAAGCCGACAGATTTACAGTCTGTTGTGTTTGACCGCTTCACTAACCCTGCACAATTTATTAAAACCAGATGTTACTCTATGGAGCCACCTGTCGGATTCGAACCGACGACCTTCACTTTACAAAAGTGTTGCTCTAGCCACTGAGCTAAGGTGGCAATTAACTGCCGTAGTGTAGCAAGACAGGGGTCAAATAACAACACGCTTAGGTCGCAGAATACGCTTAGGTCGCCCTGCAGGAACGACTAACTTACTCAAACGATCTTTAAGCAAGTCTACTTCTGCTACCATGCCTCTTTCTTCATAAGCCTTAATAAGTAAATGAAAAGTTTCTTTGTTTGGTTCAAGTTCCGCTGCACGCTCAAGTTCTCTTAACATCAATTTATCATTACCAAGTTTTTCTTGAACTTTGGCGTAAGCAATATGTCTGGCAGCTAGTTCGTCTTCTAACTTTAGAGCATGCTCAAAAGCAATCGCTGCTTTCTCGTAGTTTTCTGTTTCGTAATAAATAAGCCCGAGGTTATGTAGACTGGAGGGTGTGGCTTCTATACTAGATGCAATTTCAAAGCAGTCGATAGCATCTTTATATTCTTTTTGCTTGGCGTATAAAATACCTAGTCTGTTGTAGGCAGCAGCGTTGCGTTCATCAATTTTTAGAATAGTTAACAAGGCTTTTTCGGCACGTAAAAAGCGATTCTCGCGCATGCCTTGATGCGCTATATCCCACAATTTGCCTAATTTATCGCTTATTCGTCGAGGAATCGCTGACAGCTCTTCATCACGAACCTTAGCGCTTCTAATGGTAAATATTCCAAAACCTGCCAGTAAAACCAATTCGAACATCGCTATTGATTATAACAAATAATGCAAATAAAGCTTTAAGCAAAACCTTTATCGTAGTCATAAGTTAATTAATAAGTTAGTAAAAAATAACTTCATGTTGGGTTGAGATTGTAGATCTGTTTGCGCTTTAACCGTGACTGTGAGGGCTCTGTGCCACCTTTTGATATTAGCAGTTAGCTTATTATTGACTGCTTGATTTAATGCACTTTGACAAATAACTTCAATTGCTTGTAATAGTTCAACGGCTTGACCCTTATGTTTAGCAAGTTCATCAACTTGTGTTAATCGTTCAAAAATAGACATACCTAGAAGTTTCTTTGCCAAGAGTATTTGATCTGACACGATGCTATTAGAACCGTCTAAAATACTTTGCATTTGACCGACTTGACCTCCACTTAAATGGTAAGCACGCTCCAGTTGCGCAGAAGTGTATTTAGGATCTTTAAAATAATTAAGCATTATTTCTTTTGTTAAACTTTTAATTTTTATATATTGTGACCTTGATTGAATTGTAGCTAATATAGACAATCGGTTAGGCGTAGTTAAAATAATTACAGTATCAGCTGGCGGTTCCTCAAGGATTTTTAAAAAGGCATTTTGAGCCTCTATAGTCAACTTTTGAGCCTCATACACAAGCAATATTCGTTTAATGGGATTCTGTCCAAGTGATTTTAGTTTTAAAAATTGTTGTATAGATCGAATTTCGTTGATCGATATAGCATTATTAGTTGGCTTAATATGTAATACATTACCCGCGGTTTCTAATTTTAATGAGTTTACATCTAGTAAACGGCTAGCGATATTCTGAGCAAGCCTAGTTTTACCCGACCCTTTTGGTCCTTCAATTATTAATGCCTGAACAGGGTTTTTAATGAAGTGCTCAATTTGCAATTTAGTTTGGGGGTGTAATAGTAGTTCAGTCATTAGATTTTAGTTTAGATTTAAATTCAGCAGGTATTATTGACTTAAATACTCGACGTTCTTTACTTGGTAAAGTAAGTTCTAAAGTTTGTGAGTGTAAATATAATCTATTTGCATTCTCGCCGTCATAGAAAAGATCACCAATTATTGGATAACCTAGCTGTTTTAAGTGTACGCGTAGTTGGTGAGTCCGTCCGGTCTTTGGATTAAGCTCAACTAAACTATACTTTCCGTTTGACTTGATTAACCTATAGGTGGTTATAGCTGGTTTACCGAGCGAGCTAGTCCTGAACTTTTGCGGTTTTTTGGGATTGCGCTCAATTGGCATATCTATTATTGCCTGAGGTGGTTCAATAATACCACTAATTATTGCTACGTAACTTTTTTTAACTTTACGAGTCGAAAACTGCTTTTGTAGCCAAGTAAGAGCAGCCTGATTTTTGGCAGCAATCATAACACCACTTGTTCCTCTGTCCAAGCGATGTACAATTCCGGCCCGCTCGCCCTTCATATCTTTTATTTTGGATTTTATAAATGTCGCTACTGTTGCTTCTGGGTTAAAAACACCTTTAGAATGAGTTAAGACTCCGGCAGGTTTATCAACAACGATGACGTCACTATCTTCGAATATAATAGGCATATTAATCTTTGGAATTTGTTCAAGTTGTTTAAGGTCATAATCTACTTCTATAATGTCTTCTAGGCGTAGTTTGTAGGATGGATTTTTGAGTGTTCCATTTACTTTAATTTTACTCTGGTTTAATAACTTATTAATGAATGAGCGACTCAGTTGTGGCATATTTTCAGCAATAAAGAGGTCTAAGCGTCTTTTTACATCATTAGTCTTAATCCTAAGTTGCTTCACAACGGTCTGAGACCCACCTCTTTTTGGACTTTAACTAGAGTTTGATTAGCTGCGTTATTCATTGACTCTTCGTCTTGTTGGAGTTTTTGAAGTAGTTGATTCTCATTAACTGCCGTTAACTTGGTTTGTAGATCAGTTAAAAATAGTTTAACTTGCTCGGCAACATGAGACTTTAGCTCACCATACGAATCTATATCGCTCCAGTCATCTGCGATCGCTTGAACCGGCTTATTACCTAGTAGTGCCGATATTTGCAGTAAGTTACTAATACCGGGTTGCTTTGCCCAATCTAGGTGGATTGAGCCTAACGAATCGGTTGTAGCGCCGATTACTTTCTTGGATGCTTCTTCTGGATTATCGCTAAGCAATATTGTTCCGGCTGGATCACCAATAGACTTACTCATTTTCTTATCTGGATTTCTAAGCGAACGAATTCTGACACCGTTAGTTCGGCTAGCAAACTCTAATTGCTTATCCCATGTCTCAGGAACAGTGAAAAGTTCGCCGAACTTATTATTCATCCTAATGGCTAAATCACGGGCAAGTTCGAGGTGTTGACGTTGGTCTTCACCAACTGGCACATACTTAGACTGGTAAAGTAGAATATCTGCAGCCATTAAAATAGGATAGTTAAATAAAGCCGCACTGACATTATCTTGACCCTCACTTTTATCTTTAAATTGGGTCATACGGTTCAATTCACCAAAATATGTGAAGCAACCTAATATCCACGTTAACTCACTATGTGCTGGAATGTAGCTTTGGCGGTAGATATATGTGTCAGAGTTATTTATATCAAGGCCGGCAGCAACATATAACTTTAGATTATCTAAAGTGTTTTGAAATAGCTTTCCATGGTCAATCGGAGTAGTAAAGCTATGTAAATCTGGTACAAACATATTGACTTGATAGTCTCCGGCACGCTGTTTTTGGAGTTCCACCATAGGCAAAATTGCACCTAAGTAGTTTCCAATATGAAACTCACTATTGGCTCTCAGACCGGTTAAAATAACTGGTTTAGACATTGCAATTATTATAGCTCAGTTTGAACGGTGTCTATAATAGTGCTGATAGTATCTCTAACAACTGACTTAACTAGCTCTCTATCCGCCTTAGTTTCAATTAAGAAGTCAGGATCAGTTCTGCCTTTTACTACACCAATCTCATGAATACCACCCTTATATCGGTAGCTGGCTTTAACTCGACCTTCACGAATACCTTTATTTATTTTTTGAGTGCTTGAAATAAAGCGTTTTATGTCACTTGCTTCAATACTAAACATATGTGGAACTTTATGACTACCATCAAGCAGAACAGCGCAACCCATCTCATCAGCCAGTAAACACATTTTTCCAAGATGAGTGAAAGCAGCTTGCATACGGTCTTCTGAACCCATACTCTCAGGTAGCTCATATCCACGCGCAATAATTGCAACGTTATTATTACCGCCTCCAACAGGTAAAATACCTGGATCAACACCCATTACAGATTTTGCAGACCTTGCGATGCTGCCTAGATCAGCTCCGGAACCATCTTTTTTATCAGAATTGCTTCTTATTGTCACAATTGTTCGTTTAACTTCAATTGGTTCTCCAGACTGGCCATTTTTAACCATCACTGGAAGTTTAATGAGCGATGCTACATCCCGAAGAGTTGTAGAAAGCATATCGCGCATACCTAGCCAATGGCCACTGATCAGTGGCGCAAGAGTTCCAAGCTGGGGTCCATTTAGAGTTTCTGTGACAGTTAATAGTCCTCGATCGAAAGCCTGTTGATGATGGGTAAAAAAAGACTGCCTCTCTTCGGTGATAGTGCTAAAACCAAGTCCCCGAGTTTTTGTATCAGTACGAGGTTTCCCACCATTTTTACGGACACCAATTAAAACCCCTTCTGTTGATTCAAGCTCTCCTACCGGAAATTCCTCTTGTAACTCATCCACCAGATCAAATAATGGAGAATCATCGGCGCCAAGTGTTTCTGAACAAGGACCAAGTATAATAATGCTTTTTCCTAAACCTAGACAAGCTTGTCCAAGCAACTCCCTGTTTAGATCACGCCTAGCTATGGCCGCAGGATCAAGGTGTTCTATAGCTGATTCAACAATGTGCCCTTGTCCGCTCATCTCAAGGCGGTTTGCAAGCTCGGTTGCTGCTATGGAGTCCATCGCCCAGTTGTGTTCAAGTAGTTCTTGTAAATTTTCAGTCATGGATATCCTTTATAATTGAAATTTAAAAACCGCCTTGGAGGCGGTTACATTTTATTCATTCATGATTATTTAATAATTGACTGACGAACCGCCAAAGCACGAATTGCTAAACCAATACTGATATTTTCTCAATAATAACGACATGTTAGGTAAATATAGTCCACAAACGTCAATAAGTCTAGCGTTTGGTAAACTGCCTTTGTTTACGCGCACCTTTGAGTCCATACTTTTTACGTTCTTTTTCGCGAGGGTCGCGGCCAAGTAAATCAGCTCGTTTTAGAGTTGCCCGTAAATCTTCATTCATGTTGGCAAGCGCTTTGGCGATACCTAACTGTACGGCTTGTACTTGCCCGTTAAGTCCTCCGCCAGAGACTACAGCACTGACATCATACTTATTGTTTTGTTCTACTGTTGTAAATGGTTTTTCTAGGATATTAAGCAAATACTTACTGTTAGCTAAGTATACATCGACGGTTTTATCATTTATCTTAATAATGCCTTTGCCGGTTTGTAACCGAACTCGGGCGGTGGAGCTTTTACGGCGTCCAATTGCATAAAAATAATTCTGAGCCATTATTTAATTTCCTTTTTAAGTGATAATACTAGGGGTTTTTGGGCTTCATGCTGATGTTCTTGACCAGCATAAATTTTGAGACGCAATAACCGGCCGGGCCTTAGTTTGTTTACAGGTAACATACCACGAACAGCTGCGTATATTACAGATTGCGGATCTTTACTGAGCTTTTCACCGAGCGAAGACTCTTTAATACCGCCTGGATATAGACTGTGGTGATAATACTTTTTGTCCAGCATTTTATTGCCCGTAACAACCAATTTCTGAGCATTAACAATTATCACATAATCACCGCCATCTGTATGAGCTGTAATAGTCGGTTTGGCTTTACCAAGCAAAAAACTAGCAGCTCTAGTAGCTAAACGCCCTAAAGGTATCTCAGAGGCGTCTAGAACAAACCACTGACGCGATACTTGGCTAGGTTTTTGGCTATAGGTTTTCATAATTAACGGTTACCTCTTATTCCAGTCCGCTTAGGAGCGTTGCTTACATTAGAATTTTTGGCGGGCGTTACAGTTTGAGATGTACGAGTTGGTCTTTTGAGCTTTGTATCGGTCTTTGCGACTTTCTCGGTAGAGTCAAGCTTAGTCGATTGCTCAGAATTACTGGTCTTTGGGCCTTCACTATCTTTTAGACTATCAACAAAATTTATACGAGCCATAGCCGCACGATCACCGCGCCTAAAACCGATTTTACTAATACGCAGATGACCGCTACTTCGAGACTTTAATTTTGGTGAGATCTCGTCAACTAATTTATGAGCACTTGCTACAGTCGATAATGAAGAAATAACTTGACGCCTTGCATGTAAATCGCCCCTTTTGGCTTTAGTAATCAATCTTTCCATATAAGGTACTAATTCTTTAGCCTTAGGTACGGTTGTCTCAATGGATTCATACTTTACTAAAGATTCAGCTAAGCCTTTGATTAGTGCTTGCCGTTGATCGCGCTGACGGTGAAATTTCTTACCTACATAGCCGTGACGGTGCATTCTTTCTCCTAGAGCTCCAACTCAGCTAGTTTTTCTTTAACTTCATCGAGGGCCTTGTTGCCAAAGCCCTTTAGTTCTCGAAGCTCACTATCACTTAGACTAAATAAATCTTTTAGAGTGTGGATATCATTATTTACTAGTGCGTTAGTAGTGCGCGCTGACAGATTTAAATCTTCTATTGAAGTCATTAGCTCTGGTGGCCCACCCATGTCATCTTGAGCTATGGCTTGATCATCGCTAGCATCAGCTGCTGGTTCCACCTCTACGCGAGTTTGACCAGCTAAGGCGCTATACTGATTAACTAAGATAGCAGCTGCTTCTTCAAAGGCTTCTCGAGGTGTAATAGAACCATCCGTATCAATTGTAATTAATAACTTATCTAGATCAGTCATTTGTCCAACACGAGTGTTCTCAACCTTATAACGGACTCGTACCACCGGACTAAAGACGGCGTCAAGAATTATCATATCGCTATTCTTGCGATTAGCACTTTCGTCTATAGCACGATAACCACGTCCGGTTTCAACAACTAGGTCCATAGTGAATTTAGCTTTTTCATCGTCTAGTGTGGCAATCACATGGCGCGGATTAACTATTTCAACGTCGGCATTTTTAGTTATGTCACCTGCCTTAACCGTTCCTTTACCTTTTTTAGATAAGCGTAAAGTTTGTGGTTCACTGCTGAATACTTGAAATTGTATACCCTTTAAGTTCAGTATGATATCAACGACGTCCTCTTTTACATGCGGTAAAGTAGTAAACTCATGCGATGCGCCCTCAATTTTAAAGCCAGTTACCGCACCACCAGCAATACTTGAGAGTAGTACTCGACGTAATGAGTTTCCTAGCGTCATTCCATAACCGGTGTGTAACGGTTCAACTGTAAATGTTGCTGAGGTTTTGGTGTGCTCGTCTACTTTTACGAGTCCAGGTGTGTGAATTACTTTTGACATATATTGGCTCCTTGCTGCTTAACGTGAGTAATACTCAACTATTAATTGTTCGTTGATGTCCGGCTCAGCCTCTTCTCTAATAGGCATGCCAGAAATTGTAATTTCAAACTTCTTTCTATTTACTTTAAGCCAGCTCGGTATATCGTTTGGGCTGACAGGGCTGACATCATCAATTTTCTTAAAGTATTCAGTTTTTTGGCTTTGGTCTCTTGCGACCACTACGTCACCCTGGTTTATACGTATAGAAGGTATGTCTACTCGGCGATCATTTAATTTAAAGTGACCGTGAGTTACCAACTGTCTGGCAGCTCGGCGACTGGGTGCCAAACCACTACGGTAAACAGTATTATCCAAACGGCGCTCTAATAGTTGTAACAGGACTTGTCCGGATTGGCCTTTAGATCTAGAAGCTTCTTTCATTAAATTACTGAATTGTTTTTCAAGCAAACCGTAGAGTCTTTTAACTTTTTGTTTTTCCCGGAGTTGCAGGGCATACTGACTACTCTTAATACGACCACCTCGACCACCGGTCTGTTGACCCGGAGGTGTACTACGCCTTACTAAGGCTTTATGAGCTTTAGGATGCAAGGCATAACCTTCACGACGAGACATTTTAACAATTGATCGAAGATCGCGGGCCATTACACTCTCCTGGCTTTTCTAGGTCTTACACCACCGTGTGGCACGCCGGTAACATCAGTTATACTTTCAACCGCTATATTTTGAGCCATTAAAGTACGAATAGCGGCATCGCGGCCAAGCCCAATACCCTTAATAAAAACTTCTACTTTAGTTAGTCCAACTTGTTGTTTGGCTATCGTAGCGGCTTTTTCGGTAGCGATTTGAGCAGCGTAGGCAGTGCCTTTTTTAGATCCTCTGAAACCTGATGCACCGGAGCTTGAGCTAGCTACAACCCCACCTTTGGGATCGGTAAAGCTAACGATAGTGTTGTTAAACGAAGCTAGGATGTGTAATTGACCGGTTGGTACTGATCGCTTAGATTTCTTACGTTTAACCTTTGGTTCAGGGATTGATGCTGGTGTTGCTGCGTTTTCTTCTTCGGTCATTTATAATCCTTAAGTCTTAGACGGTGCTTTCTTGGCAGTACCACCAACTGTAATCTTCTTGCCACGTCGGGTACGGGCATTAGTTTTAGTGCGTTGACCGCGCGATGGTAAATTAAGTTTATGCCTGATTCCACGGTAGGCGTTGATATCTTTAAGTCGTTTAATATTGCCTGTTACAATTCGCTGTAGTTCACCTTCGACGGTATATTTTGCGTTAATAACGTCTTGTAGTCGAGCAATTTCAGCATCAGTAAGATTTTTTGCTCTAACAGTTGGGTCTACATGTGCCTCACCGAGAATATCTAAACTAGTTTTTAACCCAATCCCATAAATATAAGTAAGTGCCACTTGAGTCTGCTTTTCTGAAGGAATTGTTACACCAGAGATTCTAGCCACTTTTAACCTTGCCTTTGTTTATGCCGAGGCTTAGTTTTGTTGATAACATAAACTCTTCCCTTGCGACGAACGATTTTGTCGCTGGGGCTAATTTTTTTAACGCTAGCACGCACTTTCATCCCTTTAGAAATCCTTTCTGGGGGAATGCCGATCGCGCTCTATTTATGAGCGAGACACACTGCTTACAATTTATGACTTGCGATAGGTGATTCTTCCCTTAGTAAGATCATAAGGGGTCAACTCAACCGTCACGCTGTCTCCGGGGACGATACGTATAAAATGTTTACGCATTTTGCCGGCGACATGAGCTATGATTATATGACCGTTTTCAAGCTCTACTTTGAACTGAGTGCCAGGTAATGTCTCCACTATCGTGCCATCGAGCTCAATCACTTCTTTATTTGCAGTCATAAATATAACAAACGTCAATTATATCAGATGCAGCACTGTAATGTAAAGACTTTTTTACAATAACATCAACGCAGTCTGGCTTTAGACTCTTATTTGCAAATATATCAAAACCGCTAAGCAATATCAACTTTTTTTACGCCGCGACGGAATAAAGCGTAATCGGCGGGCTCCAGTTGCGGCTTCTGCTGGAGTAGAGGAGTCGTAAAAATAGTCAGGTTGCGAATACTGATCATAAGTAACCATTAAGGCTCTTGATTCAATTGCGCGTAACGTTTCTAAAGCTACGGCCACTAAAATCAGTAAGCTAGTACCACCAATGGCGACATTGGTTTTTAAAAATATCTGGGCAATCATCGGTAAGAGCGCTAAAAAGCCTAATGAAATGGCGCCAAATAAGGTCAATCGATTAACAATCTTACTTAGATATTTTTCAGTTTGTTTACCTGATCGCGTACCAGATATAAAGCCGCCTTGTTTTTGTAAGTTCTCAGCTATTTCTTTAGCATTAAAGGCTACATTGGTGTAAAAGAATGTAAAGACTACCACTAAAAAGAAATAAACTAATGGATAAAGGTAAGGTTGCCAGCCACCGGCTTGAAAGCTTTGGACACTTGGCGGCTGAAATAATCGTAGTAGTGTGTTGCCAATCTGCTGTAAATGTGGGCTATGCATGCCGACAAGCAGTTGAGCCACAAAACTTGGCACGCTTAGAAAAGCAACAGCAAATATAATCGGGATAACACCTGCGGTTATTAGTTTAATTGGTAGGACAGTAGTTACACCACCATAGGCTCTATTTCCTTGTACGCGTTTTGCATAATTGACGGTAATATTACGTGAAGCTTCATTAAGTTTAACTATAAATACGGTGATAGCGGTAATAATTGCCATAATTAAAATACTGAAGATAACTCCAGCTTTACTGAACGGCAGTGTTTGACCATAGATTGTCCAATGTTTATGACCACTACTAAGCGAACTAAGTAAACCAGCAATAGTCTTAGGCAGACTACTAACAATACCAACTGTAATCACTAACGATATTCCGTTACCTACTCCTTGCTCGGTTACTAATTCGCCTAACCACATCAGTATCATTGAACCGCCAGTCAGGGCGGCTACCATTAAGGCCCACTGGATAAGTGATGTATTGGCCGTTATATCGCCTAGTCCACCGATGCTAGATGCCGATTGTCTGACAAGGTAAATGGCGCCAACTGATTGAATAATAGCAAGTGGAAGAGTTAATAATCGGGTATACTGATTGATTTTTTTGCGGCCGTACTCACCTTCTTGATTTAAGGCTTCAAGTTTAGGAATAGCTCGAGTTAAAAGCTGCAAAATGATTGAGGCGTTAATGTATGGTCCTAGGCCTACAAGCATTATAGAAAAATTAGCTAATGCACCGCCGGATAAGACATTAATAAAACTGAGTAATTGAGGTGTTTTATTTGACGAAAAAATGTTTTGTAAAACCTGCTTTAAAGTTTTGGGATCGCTAAGTGGCACAGGAATATGAGCCATAATCCTAAAGACCAACAGCATAGCCAATACCGCCAGAATTCGTTTGCGCATATCGCTTTTATTGAGTGATTGCCAAATCACTTTCCAGTTCATAGGCTTTTCCCTTTTTAGGTTTTAAAGTAGTATAACACCCTAGCTCTTAAGACTCTGGTGACGTCTTTTCGTCACTGGAGCGAAGCTTAGCTGCACGGCCAATTTGTGGAACTTTTGTAAAGGATCCATCCTTCAAGCTAAGTAAACTTATAGCTCCTTGACTGGCCGCTTGTAACTTGACGCTCATTTTTTTAGATATATCCCCTTTACTTAAGAGCTTAACTTTAACGTAGGGACTGGAGATTAATCCGGCTTCAAAAAGTTTATGATTATCAATAGAGTTGCCAAGCGAATTAAGTTGCCCTGTGTAAACGTTTTCAATTGGCTTACGATGTGAATGGAAGCCGCGTAGTTTTGGCAGACGTTGCATTAATGGGTTCTGGCCACCTTCAAAGCCAGGATGTTTTTTACTACCAGTCCTTGATTTTTGACCTTTAGTGCCTCGACCAGCAGTTTTACCTTGACCTCCAGCGATACCGCGTCCGACTCGCTTTGTAGTTTTATGGCTTGATAATTTTAACTCGTTATACTTCATGCTTTAACCTTTTTAGATCCAGTAGTTCCACCGGCTACTTTAGGTACGTAAGTAACCCACTGTTTCCTCGGTACTATAAGTTGTAGAGCTTTTATGGTTGCGTATGCCGTGTTTGTTTTATTAGCTGAACCTAAAGATTTACTAAGCGCATTTTTAACTCCGCCTACCTCTAAAATGGTTCTGACAACACCTCCTGCAATTAAACCGGTTCCGGGACTGGCTGGCTTAAGCAAAATGTGAGCACCGCTAACTTTAGCTTCTTGTTCATGCGGAAGCGTATCTTTATAAATTGAAATGGTAACTAGCTGTTTTTTGGCTATATCGACAGCCTTGGTAACTGCAGCACTGACATCTGCGCCTTTAGCCGAGCCAATACCAACTTTATTTTTATGATCTCCAACCACCACTAAAGCTCTGAATCTAAATCGACGGCCGCCTTTTACAACTCTGGCTACTCGGTCAACATGTACAACTCGTTCGTCGAATTGCTTTTCTTCGTCTGTCTGGTTCCCAGTATTCTGGGCTTGTCTGTTATGTCGCGCGTTCTTGGCCATAATTAAAACTCCAATCCCGTCTTTCTAGCGGCCTCAGCTAATAGTTGTACTCGGCCGTGATATAGTTTAGTACTTCTATCAAAAACAACTTTATTAATTTTAGCTTTCTTAGCTTTTTGGCCGATTTGCTCACCAACCCACGAGGCTTTGTCACTCATACTACCCTTCGTTTGATCACCGTCAGTTGAAACGGCTAATAAAGTATGGTGTTTGTTGTCATCGATAATTTGTGCACGAATATGTCTATTGCTAATACTAACATTCAAGCGCGGCTTATGGTTGGCAGTTTTAATAGCTTTTCGGACTCTATTACGCCGTATTTTACTGTTTTCAGTCTTATGCTTTAATCGATCCATGGCTTATTCCTATTTTTCCTTACCCGATTTACCACTTTTACGGATAATTTGCTCGTTAACATACTTTATACCCTTACCTTTATAAGGCTCTGGTTTTTTAATGGCTCTAATTTCGGCAGCCGTTTGACCAACTTGCTGTTTACTAATCCCACTAATAGTTATAATGTTTTGATCAACCGTCGCGACAACCCCAACCGGAATTTTATATGTTACATCGTGCGAAAAGCCTACATTAAATTTTAAATCACTACCAGCCATATTGACACGGTAACCTACACCGTTAATCTCCAGCTTTTTGCTGAAACCATCACTCACACCCTTAACCATATTGTTTATTAAGGTGCGCATTAGTCCATGTTTTGCTCTGGTTTGGCGTTCCTGATTTTGCGGAGCAACAATCAGCTCATCCGCTTGCTGATTGATATTTAGGCCAGGCATCATAAACTGACTCAATGACCCTTTGGGTCCATTGACCAAAATATTTTTAGGTTCAATAGTAACTGTTACACTACTCGGAACTTTAATCGGTTGTTTGCCAATTCTACTCATATTAATACACCTTACAAATTAGCTCGCCGCCAATTTTCTTAGCCTCAGCAGTAGCGCCAGTCATAATACCCTGCGAAGTTGAAATAATAACAATTCCACGTCCTCTTTTTATCTTAGGAATGTCTGCCACATTGGTGTAATGACGACGTCCTGGTCGACTTAGTCGAGTAATTTCGGTGATGCGGGCGTTTTGATCAACCGTATTAATTGAAATCCTTAAAAGCTTGCCAACTTCCCCATCTTCAACCGTAACTTCATTAATAAAGTCGTTGGCTTTTAACAGCTTAGCAACACTTTCTTTTATCTTAGAGTGCGGCAAATTAATCTCTGATTTTCTAACCGCTACGGCGTTACGAATACGAGACAGCATGTCGGCTATTGGGTCTGTGGTTGTGCTAGTCATTTTATATGTCCTTTTCTTACCAACTTGATTTAGTTACACCCGGAATTTCACCTTTAGATGCATGCTCTCGAAAAGAAATTCTAGATAGTCCAAAAGTTCGCATATAGCCGCGTGGTCGTCCGGTTTCCTGGCAACGGTTTTTACGTCTGGTCGGTGAAGAATTACGTGGTAGATTATGCAAGCCTTCTTGGTCGCCTAACTCTTTAAGTTGGGCTCGTTTAACTGCATATTGGTCAATCATCTTATGCCGTTTTAAATCACGGGCTATGATGGATTTCTTAGCCATTACTAGTCTCCTTATCTTCTTGGATTTTTTCAAAAGGCAATCCGAATTTTTCCAGTAAAGATCGGGCGTGCTGTGGATTATCAGTTTTAATAACAAATATTACTTGTAAACCATGAACCGTAGTAGTCTCGTCAAAAGATAGTTCTGGAAATACTGATTGCTCGCTAATACCTATTGAATAATTGCCACTTCTATCAAAAGCTTTTGGATTAACACCGTGAAAATCTCTCAATCTGGGTAATACGATGTTAATTAAGCGGTCCATAAATTCGTACATTCGTTGATCGCGCAAGGTTACTTTAAGGCCTATTTTATTGCCTTCACGAAGCTTAAACGAAGCAATCGACTTTTTAGCAGTTGTTTGAATCGGTTGTTGGCCAGTAATCTTTCTAAGGGTATTGGTTGCTGTTTCGAAAAGTTTCTTATCATCCTTGCCGCGTCCTAAACCAATATTTAGAACTATTTTTTCTAGCCGCGGGACTTGGTTTAAATTCTTAAGCTTTAGCTGTTTTAATAGATCATTTTGAATATCATTTTTAAATAAATCTTTTAACCTAGCTGGTGGAGATACGGTTTGGGTTGCCATTACTTAATCTCCTTATTATTCTTAGTAAAAACTCGAGTTTTAGTACCGCTTTGGTTAACTTTGTAAGCAATACGGCTGGGTTTTTTGCTAGAGGGTTCTAAAATACCGACTTTACTAACCCAAATCGGTTTTGTTAATTCAACTATCCCGCCTTGTGGCTGCAAGCGTGTAGGTTTTAGGTGCTTTTTCACGATATTAATACCTTCCACGGTAACTTTATTAAGTTTTGGGTGAACTTGATTAACTTTACCGCTTTTACCTTTATACTTACCACTTCTAACTACTACCGTGTCACCTTTTCTTAATCTGATTTTAAACGGTTTGTTATCTATCATAAGACCTCCGGGGCCAAAGAAATTATTCGGTTGTAGCCATGATCTCTCAATTCACGCGGTACCGGACCAAAAATACGGGTCGCCCTAGGTAGTTTATTCTCATCTATGATGACTGCGGCATTGTCGTCAAACTTAATGGTTGAACCGTCACGTCGTTTAATCGGTGCCCTAGTTCTAACTACGACTGCTCTGACTACAGATTTCTTTTTTACATTTCCGCTTGGATTGGCTTGTTTTACTGTAGCTACAATTTCGTCACCGACGCCAGCATAACGTCGCCTTGTACCACCTAAAACACGGATGCACAATATTTCTTTTGCACCGCTGTTATCTGTAACTAGTAAACGAGATTCTTGCTGGATCATTCTTTTTCCTTAGGTTTTTTCTCTGGTTCTTCCTCGGCAGTAATTTTATTGACTTGTTGATCTTCACGAATGACCGGACGTTCAATAATTTTAGATAATTGGAAGCGTTTACGGGCACTTAAGGGTCGTCCCTCAATTATTAAAACCTTATCACCAGGATGTGCTTCATTTTTCTCATCGTGTACCAAATATCGCTTTGAAACAAGGTATTGTTTTTTATATAGAGGATGCGTTTTACGCCACTGTACTCTGACTACAATGGACTTATCGGGTTTATCAGACATAACTAATCCTGTCATGGTTCTAGGCATTACAAGTTCTCCTTGGCTAACTGTTCACTAAGAACCGTCAACATTCGAGCTAAGTCTTTACGCTTATGGCGTAATATCCTGACATTTTGCGTTTCGCCACTATATAAACCACGCTTTAGCTGAATTATCTCATCTCTTAGCTTGGAAGTTTCTTTAGTCAATTCTATTGTGCTAATTTTGCGGATTTCGGTAATTTTCATATTTCTACACCTCATCCTTGATTAAAAACTTAGTCTTAACTGGTAATTTATGAGCCGCTAAACGCATAGCTTCTCTTGCCACTTCTTCGCCGACACCCTGCATTTCAAATAAAACTGTTCCAGGGCTAACTTTAGCAACAAAAAACTCTGGATTGCCTTTGCCGCTGCCCATTTTAACGTCCTGAGGTTTACGAGTCACTGGTGTATGCGGGAATATGCGGATCCAGATTTTACCACCGCGTTTAACGTAGCGTGTCATAGCTTGACGAGCCGCTTCAATTTGGCGTGAATTAATTCGCTGGTTGCCTTGAGCCTGCAAGGCAAAATCACCAAAAGCGATGTAATTGCCGCGAGAAGCAGTGCCATTTATTCGACCTTTTCGGACCTTACGGTATTTCTGTCGCTTGGGCATTAACATTAGGTTGCCTCCCCTTTATAAATCCAAACCTTTACACCAATAATTCCAGCCACTGTTTTTGCGTCTACTTGAGCATAATCAATATTGGCTCGAATGGTATGTAGTGGCACGCTACCGGCTACTTCTTTTTCGCGTCGACTCATTTCAGCACCGTTTAATCGTCCAGCAACCTGTATACGAACACCTTTAGCTCCAGCTCTCATAGTGGCAGCAGCTTGCTGCTTAACGGCTCGGCGAAATGAAATTCGGCGTTCTAATTGGTGAGCGATGTTCTCGGCGACCAACTTAGCATGCATTTCTGGTTTTTTAACTTCTTCAATATTGACTCGAGATGGTACTCCGTAAATCTTTTCAATGTTAATTTTTAATTCTTGGGCACCTGTGCCGCCACGACCAATTACTACACCAGCTTTTGCCGTGCTTATTGTGATCGTAACCAAATTAGGTGATCGTTCGATGTCAACTTTGTTAATCGCTGCTCTAGACCCTAGCTTGTCTTTAATTAAACGGCGTACGGCCAAATCTTGACTAAGATATTTAGCGTATTCTCGCTTATTAGCAAACCACTTACTTCGCCAATCTTTATTGACCTGTAAACGCATACTTATGGGGTTAACTTTTTGTCCCATTACTTAGTCTCCTTTTTGGCGGTAGTCGGCTTCTTGGGCTGGCGTTTTTCGCCGTCAACCGTCACGCTAATATGTGACGTTTTTAACTGATAAGGTAAAGCTCTTCCATGAGCTGCCGGACGGAAGCGTTTAAAACGCTGGCCAGGAGTAACGGAAATTGCCACTATTTTTAAGCTATCAGGCTTAAAGTTATGGTTATGATCAGCATTAGCTCTTGCGCTTTCGATAACTTTTTTAACTGGTTGTGCTGAACGACGCGGAGTGTGATTCAGTATAGTTAAAGCATCCTCAACAGTTCGCCCACGAACTAAACCGGCAACCACTCCTACTTTGCGAGGACTGATTCTAACTGACTTAGCAATAGCACGTACTGACATTATCGACTCTCCGCTTTCGCTAACTTACCACCATGACTTCTAAACTTACGGGTTGGTGAAAACTCACCAAGTTTATGACCAACCATATTTTCAGTGATAAAGACTGGCACATGAACTTTGCCATTGTGTACAGCGATGGTTCGTCCAACAAATTCAGGTGCCACAGTTGATGCCCGAGCCCAGGTTTTAACAATTGTACGATCTTCACTTCCCAAAGCATCAATCTTTTTGGCCAATTTAGGATCTACGAATGGTCCTTTTTTAAGAGATCTACTCATGATTTAGCCTTATTGATTATGTCTTTAACTATGCTTAAAGGTGTATCGTTAACAGCGTGCCAAATTCCTTGATGATAGTTTTGTTCTAGACCATCAGCATTGATTAACTTTCTGGCAACATTAACCTCAAGATAACGTCGTTCATCAAATGTAAACTGGGTTAATAAACGCTGGCCTTCTTGACGACCAGATTCATATGTTTCACGTATAGCTAGTCTTTGTTCCGCTGTCTCTGCCATTTTATCTCCTCTTGCTCGCATGTCGGCTTCTAATGATGAATTTATTGGTACTCTTGCGGCGGCGTGTCTTATAACCCAAAGTTGGTTGACCCCAAGGTGAGGTTGGATGATTGTTACCTTTGCCTTTACCTTCTCCTCCACCATGTGGATGATCGGCAGCATTCATAGCTACACCGCGAACAGTGGGACGAAATCCTTTCTTACGCGTACGGCCAGCTTTTCCAACTTTAATGTTCTGATGCTGTTCATTGCCAACACTACCTAAATGTGCCATGCAAAGCTCTGAAACCATTCGGATTTCTCCACTAGGTAATTTAATCTGGGCCCAGCCGTTTTCTTTGGCTACTAATTGGATACTGGCGCCGGCACTTCGTCCTAATTGAGCACCACCTCCAGGTTGTAACTCAACCGCATATATATTGCTGCCAACCGGGGTATCTTTTAATGTTAATCGATTTCCATTTTCGATTGCTGCGTTTTGACCGCTAGCAATCTTTTGACCAACTTTCATACCTTTAGCAGCAATAATATAGTGATAAGTCCCGGTATCGTCTTTAATCCGGGCAATTCTAGCACTTCGATTAGGATCGTATTCAATTTGCTCTACTACGGCGTTAACTCCTTCTGACAAACCATAGTTCACCATTCGATAAAATCGTCTTACGCCACCACCGCGGTGTCTTACGGTAATACGACCGGTATTATTGCGCCCGCTACCAGCTTTTTTAGCTACCAACAATGACTTAAGTGGTTTATTAGTAGTAATTTCACTCAAATCTTGGGTAGTCATGCCGCGTTGCCCAGGAGTTGTTGGTTTATAAGCTTTAATAGCCACTACTTGGTCTCCTTGGCAGCTTTTTTAGCAGCTTTTTCTACGGCTTTGACTTCCTTAGCTTCAGCCTCTTCTTCAGCAGCAAAAACTGGTAATTTATCACCTTCTTTAAGAGTTATGTAAGCTTTTTTAACATCTGAGCGAGTACCACGCACGAATTTGCCACGACGACTTATAAAGGTTCGTTTGCGCTTACCGTTAATATTAGCAATGTTTACTTTTTCAACGGTGACTTGGTATTGATCTTGTATGGCTAAAGCTACTGAAAGCCGATTGGTATTTTTAGGTACGTCAAACACGTAAGTATTCGTCTGTTGGCTTAGACCATACGATTTTTCACTAAGACGCGGTTTAAGAAAAATTAGCCTAGCCATTATTTTTGCTCCTTTTGACCGAGCCAATTGTTTATAACGTCAAGAGATTTTTGGCTAATTACTATATGGTCGGCATTGAGGATTTCAAAAACATTTAAAAAGTTAACTTGAACGGCCTTAATATCTGGAATATTATCGGTAGCTCGTTTAACTAACTGGTCTTTTTGGCTTACAACTATAAGAATGTTACCGACTATATCCATTTTTTTGATTAGTTTAAGAGTCGGGCCAACTTTGCCGTCTTTACATTCAAATGTCTCGATGACTTTAATCTTGCCACTATCTGCAGAAAGTGATAAGGCTTGACGAATAGCTTGACGGTTCGCCTTTGTATTTAATTTACGACTATAAGTTTCCTGGCCAGTCGGACCAAACGCAATTCCGCCGCCGCGCCATATTGGGTTACGGCTAGAGCCAAATCGGGCGCGACCAGTGCCTTTCTGGCGCCAAGGCTTGCGTCCGCCACCCCTTACTTCACCACGCTTTTTAGTAACCGCTAGATTGACTCGGCTATTTCCCAATAAAGTTAAATAGGCTTGTTTTAATAAATCATGGCTCTTAACTTCCAGCCCAAAAACTGATTTGTTGAGCTTAGCAGCAGTTGTAGCTTTATTGCCGGTCTTGGTATAAGTCAAAATAGCCATTACTCACTACCTCTAATAAAAACTGTCCCTTTGCGCGGGCCAGGGACAGAACCACTAATTCCAATAATTTTATTGTCAGTATCTATTAATGCGACTTTTAAATTTAGAGTTGTAATTTGTTTATGTCCCATTTGGCCTGACATTTTTTTACCTTTAAAAATTTTTTGCGGATACATGCTGCCAATTGAACCAGGTCGACGGTAGCTACGTCCACCGTGTGTTTTACGACCGCGGTGAAAATTATGCCGTTTAATCGTACCAGCAAAACCTTTACCTTTGCTTATACCGGTAACTTTTACGGCATCGCCAATTGAAAAGACCTCGGTGTCGAATTTTTCTCCAACTTTGAGGTCTTCTGTTATTTCGTCTATCCGAAATTCGTGGATAATCTTAGGTGTAGCCTTTGAAGACTTAAAATGTCCGGTTAGTTGCTTGCCTAGTTTTGCATTTCCGGTACCTATTTGAACAGCGGTATAACCATCAATTTCATCATTTTTAACTTGAGTTATAATATTTGGTTCTACCAAAAGTAAGGTAACTGCACTCACTGCCCCATCTTCTGCAATGGCGCTGGTCATACCAACTTTCTTAGCAACTAATGCTTTCACTAATATTTACCTCTTATGTATCATTTGAGACTGCTATAAAAATGCTTGGTGACCAACGGTTCCCAGGTTTGAGGCCTGCTGGTTCACCAAGAATATGTGTCCCGAATTTAATATACCAATACAGATTAGCAGACTAATGATACATCTGTCAATGTGTTGAGAATTCTACTACATATACTTTAGAAGCTAATCTTTATACCAATCGGTAACCAGAACCCAATAAACATCGCCATCAGTAATATAGCGTATTCTAGTTTACGGTCTATTTGAAATTTATCGCGACTTGCAAGGACTATTCCAGCTATAAATCCCACTGGAATTGGTACTTGCCAATTTGTCGTTTGACTAGAGATTTTAATCCAAAATGAACCTAAAATTAGATAAATAACTATTTTCAAAAGATAAACTCGATCAAGTTCAGTCACCTGACGTTTTTTGGTTTTTGTCATAAGCACATTAAATCACAGATTCGAACTACTAACTATTTACAAATTAGTTTCATCTACATCTTTATTTCAGCATCGCAGCCGGCTGGTAGCGACAAATTCATGAGTGAGTCGATAGTTTTTGGAGTTGGTTCTAGTACATCAATTAGGCGTTTATGAACGCGCATTTCAAATTGTTCTCGACCTTTTTTAAAAACATGCGGGCTTTTAATTACCGTAAAAGTTGTGCGTTTTGTGGGTAGTGGAATTGGACCGGCAATAGTAGCACCGGTTCGCAGAGCAGTGTCAACAATTTGCTTAGCAGATTGATCAATTACTTTGTGGTCATATGCTTTTAAGCGAATTCGAATTCGTTGACCGGTACTGGCGGTAGGTTTTTCCTTTGCTTGTGTACTTTTTTTAGGTTCAGATTTTTTAGCTTCGGCCATCAGTTGCTCCTTGACAATGTTCCAAAACGAACTGATTAACAATATCTGAAGCTTTTCCGATTCCAATTTTCCCTGAATAAACTGGGCTTTCAACACCAGATTCACTTGCAGCAGTTTCCAACAAAGTTAAATCGTCAGATTGAAGTTCGTTGTCCATTAGTGTTTCTACAACGTGGAATACTTCTCCATTTTCATCCGTAAATATATGACCATCTAGCTTTCTGTTTTGAATACCAATACAAAGTTCAATCATATTAAGTTTTTTATCTGGCCGTACACCATGATGGTAAATTACTTCAGCCATTTATATAACTACTTTACAATCTTTGTTACCACCCCAGCACCAACAGTGCGGCCACCTTCACGGATAGCAAAGCGAAGACCTTGCTCCATAGCTATTGGTTGAAGTAGTTTTACCTTAAAGGTGATAGTGTCACCCGGCATAACCATTTCTTTGTCTGCAGGTAGCTCAACTTCACCGGTAACGTCAGTAGTACGGAAGTAAAACTGCGGTTTATAACCCTTGAAAAATGGAGTGTGACGTCCACCTTCTTCCTTTGTCAGAATGTAGACTTCGCTGTCAAATTCAGTGTGCGGCGTAATAGTGCCAGGTTTTGCTAGCACCTGACCACGCTCGATATCTTCGCGCTCAATACCGCGGAGTAGAACTCCGACGTTATCACCAGCTTGGCCTTGATCGAGATTCTTTTTGAACATCTCAACGCCTGTTACAACGCTCTTTTTAGTTGGGCGAATACCAACAATTTCAACTTCTTCATTAACTTTAACAATGCCGGTTTCCACACGACCGGTAGCTACAGTACCGCGGCCTTTAATGCTAAAAACATCTTCAATTGGCATCAGGAATGGCTTATCTAGATCACGCTTAGGTTCAGGAATATACTCATCCATCTTATTGACAAGTTCCATAACGGCATCTTCGTCTTCTTTATTGCCTTCCAAAGCTTTTGTAGCACTACCTTTGACAATTGGCGCATTTTCGTCAAAATCGTATTTTTTAAGTAACTCACGAATATCCATTTCCACTAGTTCAACAAGTTCGGGGTCAGCCAGATCCATTTTATTCATGAAGACCAAAATACTAGGTACACCAACTTGCTTTGCAAGTAGGACGTGTTCGCGCGTTTGAGGCATTGGGCCGTCGGCCGCACTAACTACCAAAACAGCACCGTCAATTTGAGCGGCACCAGTAATCATGTTCTTAACATAATCAGCGTGTCCAGGCATATCGACGTGTGCATAGTGACGCTTTTCACTTTCATATTCCTGGTGTGAGGTAGCAATTGTAATTCCTCGGGCTTTTTCCTCCGGAGCATTATCAATTTCGTCGTATTTAACAGGCTTATTAATTTCGCTTGGTAATTTTTTAGCTAGCACAGCCGTAATAGCTGCGGTCAAGGTAGTTTTACCATGGTCCACATGACCCATGGTTCCTACGTTAATGTGTGGCTTGCTTCGGTCAAAATCTGCCATTATTTTCTCCTAGTAAACGGTTATTAATTAAGTTGTCGCATGAGTATAGCAATATAAACCACTACCCAACACGAGTTACCGATCAATCTTATCTGATTTTAAGCATATTGTAAAGAGTTATTTAGTGTTTTTAGCGATAATCGCCTCAGCAACACTATTGGGTACATCTTGGTAATGGTCGAGCTCCATGCTTGAACTAGCCCGTCCTTTGGTCATACTGCGCAGGTCAGTTGTATAGCCAAACATTTCGCCAAGTGGTACAAGTGCTGTAATCTCTTTAATACCAGCAGACAAGTCTTCCATACTTTCAATGCGACCACGCTTTGAGTTGAGGCCCCCAATGACATCGCCCATAAACTCTTCAGGTGTGACGGCTACCAACTTCATAATTGGTTCCAGTAGTACGGGGCTTGATTTTTTAACTCCGTCTTGCAGGGCCATAGATCCAGCAATTTTGAAGGCCATTTCGCTACTGTCTACATCGTGATAGCTGCCGTCATACAAAGTTACTTTGAGATCAACGACAGGGTAACCAGCAATTACTCCATTTGCCATAGCTTCTGCAATTCCACCTCTTACCGCCGGGATATATTCACTTGGAATTGAACCACCCTTTATAGCATTAACGAATTCAAATCCTTTGCCAGCCTCATTCTGTTCAAGACGTAACCAGACATGACCATATTGTCCTCTTCCACCGCTTTGACGGATAAATTTACCTTCGGCTTCTGTGCCATCACGGCGAATGGTTTCACGGTATGCAACCTGAGGTTGGCCAATATTAGCATCGACTGTAAACTCGCGTTTCATACGATCGACAATAATCTCTAGATGTAATTCTCCCATGCCGCTGATGATGGTCTGGCCAGTTTCTTCATCAACCCTGATTCTGAAAGTTGGGTCTTCTTCTGCAAGACGTTGCAGTGCCAGGCTCATTTTTTCTTGGTCAGCTTTAGTTTTAGGTTCTATGGCAATTGATACAGGCGGTTCTGGAAAAGTTATACTTTCAAGCACAATCGGATGAGTCGTATCACTTAAAGTATGTCCGGTTGTAGTGCCCTTGAGTCCAACAACTGCCGCTATATCACCAGCGCTAACATCTGTTACATCCTCGCGTTTATCGGCTTGAAGTCGGACGATTCGCCCGACGCGTTCTTTTTCGCCCGTAGAACTATTTAGAACATATGATCCAGCTGTAACTTTACCGGAATAAACTCTAAAGAAAGCTAACTTTCCGACAAATGGGTCTGTGGCAATTTTGAAAGCTAGGGCTGCAAATGGTTCATTGTCAGATGGTTTGCGCTCAACTTCTTCACCTGATTTAGGATTTATCCCCCAAGTTGAACCTCGATCTAATGGACTTGGCAAAAAGTCGTTAACGGCATCAAGTAACTTTTCAACAATTACTCCTCTACCATCACCCCCAGTAACGGCAAAGAATTTACCAGTTAGTACGGCGGTCCGAATAGCTTGTCTAATATCGGCTTCAGATAAGCCATCTTCACCAACCTCAAAATATTTCTCAAGCATTTTTTCATCTTCAGCTACAGCATTTTCTACTAGTAAGCTGCGGTATTTCTTAACTTGTTCGATCATATCGGCAGGAATCTCAGTTTCTATTAATTCATGGTCTGTAAATTCTTTATAGGTATAGGCTTTCATGTTTATGAGGTCAACAACTCCATTAACAGACTGCTCAAATCCTATTGGAAGCTGAATCGGAAAGGCCCGTTTACTTAGACGGTTATGTATACTTTCTAATGATTTATAAAAGTCACCACCAGTTTGATTGATTTTGTTAATAAAACAAATGCGCGGAACTTTATACTTATCTGCTTGACGCCAAACGGTTTCAGATTGAGACTCAACACCCATCTTTCCGTCGAATACTGTTACAGCTCCATCCAAAACTCTAAGTGATCGTTCTACCTCAACTGTAAAATCAATATGTCCAGGTGTATCAATAATATTGATTTTGTGGTCTTTCCAGAAACATGTTACTGCAGCGCTAGTAATGGTTATGCCGCGCTCTTTTTCTTGGGCCATCCAATCCGTAGTTGTCTCTCCTTCGTGAACCGCACCGATTTTATGTTTAAGACCGGTTCGGTATAAGATACCCTCAGTGGTAGTGGTCTTACCGGCATCAATATGAGCAATAATGCCAATATTCCTAAATTTTTCTAGAGGGTATTTTTTATCTGCCATTTAAAGTCTTCCAATAACTTGTTAATTAGTATATTTGAGGATAGCTTGATCTTCACTGACTTGAGAATTCTATTAATTTTCGTCCTATGCTTTGCAACTGTCGGCCGACTATTTCGGGTAAATTAGGCTGATAGACTTCTTTAGGAATATTATACTCAATTTGCATCGCCAGACCATCTACTTCAAATGTTTCACCTATCTCAACTGCGTTATCACCAGCAATACGAGCTAAGTTTTTTAAAACACTCATCTTAAAATCTCGCGAAGTGAGCAAAGGCGCGGTTAGCTTCAGCCATTTTGTGAGTGTCCTCACGCTTTCTTACAGCGGAACCGGTGTTGTTGTAAGCATCAACTAACTCAGCAGCAATACGGTCTTCCATACTTATACCGCTACGACCACGGGCTGCTTGGACAAACCACATTGTAGTCAAGTGAGTTTGTCGTTGGCCCTTAACTTCAAATGGAATCTGATAATTAGCTCCGCCAACCCGGCGACTACGAGTCTCCATATGAGGTTGAATATTCTTTAAAGCCTGGTCAAAAACTTCTAAAGGGTTTTTAACTTTTAGTTTGTCTGCAGCTTTTTGCATGCCACCGTAAACAAGTCGTTCTGATAGTTGTTTTTTGCCGTTTAGCATTACTCGGTTAATTAAGCGCTGAACTTGCACGCTGTTATATAAACGATCCGGCTCGATATGTCGCACTAATGATTTTGTCTTATGTCTAGGCATTGTTATTTACCTTTTTTGGCACCGTACTTACTGCGACCCTGCTTGCGGCCAGATACACCTTGAAGATCAAGTGTACCGCGCACAATATGATAACGTACGCCAGGTAAATCTTTAACCCGGCCACCCCGAATTAATACAACGGCGTGTTCCTGTAAGTTGTGACCTTCACCACCAATATAGGCCCAGACTTCATGGCCATTAGTTAGGCGTACTCTAGCTACTTTTCGAAGTGCGGAGTTTGGTTTTTTCGGTGTTTTAGTGGTAACTTTAACGCACACGCCACGCTTAAATGGAGAGGGTTTGTCATAGTTACGGGTCTTTAGATTATTAACCACTCGGTCAAGTGCCGGTGAACCCGGTTTTTTAGTGACTTTGGTACGTGGTTTTCTAACTAATTGATTAATAGTTGGCATATCGGACTACCTTAACAGATTTACCCTTCTGGTGCAACAGCGGCCGGTTCAGCAGCTTCTGCTTCAATTTCTTCATCACTCATATAACCAGTACCGACGGGTATACGACGACCCAAAATGACATTTTCTTTCAGTCCATACAGTTGATCCATTTTACCACTGGTGGCGGCAGCAATTAAGACTCGTGTAGTATCCTGGAAGCTGGCAGCACTTAGGAATGAATCTGTCGATAACGAGGCTTTAGTGATACCCAATAATAACTGATTGTATTGAGCTGGATGCTTACGTTCTTTAACTAATCTTTCATTTTGTTCAACAACTGCAAGTTTACTTACAATATCACCGGTTACGAATTCACTGTCGCCGGAATCTTCAATCTGCACCCGACTAAACATCTGACGTATAATAATTTCCAAATGTTTATCAGCAATGTTTTGTCCCTGGCTGGCAAAGATTTTAAGAATTTCATTCATAATGTAGCGTTGAGTCGCTTCAATTCCCTGTAATCTCATTAGCTCGTGTAGATTTATAGAACCATTAGTCAGTCTTTGACCGGCAATTACTTCATCGCCATCTTTAACCACCAATTGTCGATAGCCAGGTATTTCGTAGCGTACTGAATTCTCAGTATCGGGGATTACCACAATAGTCTTTGCTTTAATTTCTACTTTTCCAGCCATTGGAGAAATTAAGGGTTGGGCATCCTTGGCTTTAGCGGCTAAAACATCTCCGGCTGCAACATGCGAACCCTTAGCAACTTGAGGTTTTCGACCTTCAAGTGGCAACTCTACTTTTTTACTGTCTTTGGCGGTAATTTGAAGTACATAATGGTCACCTTCTTCCCAGGAATTTATACGTCCATCAATGTCTGCTAAATAAGCCTGACCTTTAGGCGTACGCACTTCAAACAACTCTTCAACTCGGGGTAGACCAGTGGTAATATCTTCACCGGCCACTCCACCAGAGTGAAAGGTTCTAAGGGTTAACTGAGTACCAGGTTCACCAATACTTTGGGCGGCAATTACACCGACTGGATGATGAGATACCACTAATTCGCCAGTTGCCGGATCTAGCCCATACGATTTACGACCAACACCTCTAACGTTATTACTACTGAGTACACTCATTATACGAACGCCATCAATTGACTTATCGTTATCGATAGCGACAGCTGTTTCATGCTTAATAAGATGTCCTTTTTTAACATGTAGGCCAATTTTTTCTGCTGCAAAGCGACCTTCTAAACGGACCGCGTAATTAACACCGATATCTTCTGAATCACTGCGGTAAATTGCAAAACCTTTATCATCCTGCTCTTCGTCAACAGTAAAGACATCTTGGCTAACATCTACTAGGCGCCGGGTTAAGTAACCCGAATCTGCAGTCTTTAGAGCAGTATCGATCATACCTTTGCGAGCCCCACGGGTGGCCGTAAAGTATTCAAGCGATGTCAACCCACTTTTATAGTTGCTTCGAATAGGCAACTCAATAGCTCTACCTGTAGCATCGGTAGTAATACCAAACATACCTACAGCCGTTTTGACCTGACCGATATTACCTCTAGCTCCTGAAACCACTGATATAGACATGGCACTGTTTTCTTTAGCAAATTGTTCGGCTAAAATAGTCTGCACTTTGGTATCTATTTGTTGCCAGTCTTCAACTGTCAAACGATAGCGTTCTTCATCGGTTATAAAGCCCTGATCAAATTGATTGCTGATTTCAGCTGCTCTAACTTCTCCCTCTTGGATAATTGCTTCTAATCCCTTAACATCACTGAAGTCATCCATACCTATTGAAAGTCCTGATTCAGTAGCATATTTGAAGCCTAAGTCCTTAAGGTCATCGGCAATAATAGCTGTAGCTGTTTGTCCATACTTTTGGTATATCTGCTCCATTACGTTCTGTAGCTTCTTTTTAGTCATGGCCATATTTTGAAAATCAAAGTCAACTGGAAAAATCTCATTGAACAAGACTCGTCCGACAGTAGTGTCGCGTAATTCACCTCTGAATGGTACATTGACACGACTTTGCAATAACAGTATTCCACTATCTAGGGCCATCAGCATTTCATCAACAGACGTAAAGTTAACTATTTTATCGCTCATGCCAGGGCGTTCGTAAGTTAAGAAATAACTGCCTAAAACGATGTCTTGCTCAATATGTAGAATCGGAGATCCATCTGCCGGCTTCAGTAGGTTTTTATTAGCAACCATTATATCTCTAGCTTCTTCTTGAGCTTTGTCGCTTAGAGGCAAATGTACAGCCATTTGGTCACCATCAAAGTCAGCGTTAAAACCTTTACACACTAAAGGATGTAGCTGAATAGCTTTACCTTCAATTAATACTGGTTGGAAGGCTTGAACACTAAGTCGGTGCAAGGAAGGAGCACGGTTAAGTAGTACATACTTTCCCTTAATAGCTTCGTCTAGGGCATCCCAGACTACAATCTCACCGGCCTCAATTAACCGAGTAGCGCTTCTAATATTGTGGGCATGCTCATTGGTTATTAAGTAACCAATCACAAACGGTTTAAATAACTCTAGAGCCATCATTTTAGGCAAACCACATTGATTAATTTTAAGTTCTGGACCGGACACAATGACTGATCGTCCAGAATAGTCAACTCGTTTACCGAGTAAGTTCTGTCGGAAACGACCTTGTTTACCCTTGAGCATGTCGCTGAGTGACTTTAGACGGCGGCGTTGACCGGTAGCTGCTACAGCCCGTCCTGACCGAGCATTGTTATTATCTATTAAGGCATCGACAGCTTCTTGAAGCATACGTTGTTCGTTTCGTCTAATAACCTCTGGAGCGTTAAGTTCAATCAATTTCTTTAGTCGATTATTACGATTAATAACCCGACGATATAAATCGTTTAAGTCGCTGGTAGCGAACCTTCCACCAGTTAGCTGAACCATTGGCCGAAGATCTGGGGGAATCACTGGCAATACAGACACACAAAGACTGGTTGGTTTAATTCCGGCACGGTGCATACTTTCCAGCAATCTAAGTCGCTTCATGATTTTTTTCTTGCGTTGGCCTTTTGCTTCGTCGGCTTCTTGGCTAAGAGACTTGATCAAATCGCTCAAGTCTACTTCTTCCAAAAGGGCTTTTAAGGCTGAGCCGCCCATACCAACTTCAATTATTGCTTGTAAGTCTTCAGGCAAGTTTCGATAGTCAGTCTCATTGATTAGGTTTTGCTTATCTAGACTAACTAGCTGATCACGAGTTTGCTCGAATTCTTCAGTTAAGCTCTCTAACTCTTTGGTTTGAGCCTCAGCTAGTTGCTTAACATCGGCATTTTCAGCTTTAGCTTCACTTTCATAACGCAGACGAATAGCCTCTTTAGCAGCACTAAACTCGGCTTCTTTATCAGCTAGCAACTGATCGCGTTTTTGGCTGTCAACTTTTTTAATAATGTAACTGGCAAAATATGCTACTCGCTCTAAGTTTTTAACAGTCATACCAAGAACCAATCCCATGGCTGATGGGGTTCCGCGTAAAAACCAAATATGGGCTACTGGTGAAGCAAGAGTAATGTGTCCCATGCGTTCACGCCTGACAATACTTTTAGTCACAATTTCACCATTCTTATCTACCGCTGCTTCTCGTGAACGGACGCCTTTGAATTTGGCATCGTGAGGATTTATATCCTTAACTGGACCAAATATTCGCTCACAAAATAATCCATCACGCTCTGGTTTTTGAGTACGGTAGTTAATGGTCTCAGGTTTAGTAATTTCACCATGCGACCAGTCTAGTATATCTTCGGGGCTAGCGACTGCTAATCGAACAGCTTCAAAATCTGCAATGTTGGTTCCAGATGAGTATCGTCTCATTTCTGCTCCTCAATTTCATCATTATCTGTAGCCACTAAAGCGGCGTCACCGTCGTTTGAATTGTCGTCAGATGCCAGTAATGGATCATCTATGGCACTTGGCATTTGATCATTTATATCGATTACCGCAAATTCGTCCTTAACAGCATCTTCAGTAACATCCACATCAGATATCTCAGCTTTAGGTACTTCAACTTCTGCAAGGTGCGCTGCTTCATCTTTGATATTGGCAGCTAAGATATTCTCGGCGTCAATGACTTCATTGGAGCTCATTAAATCGACTTTAAGACCTAGGCCCTGTAGCTCTTTGACCAGCACATTGAAGCTTTCCGGAACTTTGGGACCTACAATTTCAGTGCCTTTAATGATTGACTCATAAGCCTTGCTACGACCATAAACGTCATCTGATTTAATTGTTAACATTTCCTGTAAGGTATAGGCAGCTCCATAAGCTTCCAGGGCCCATACTTCCATTTCTCCAAATCGCTGGCCGCCATTTTGGGCTTTACCGCCTAGTGGTTGTTGGGTAACCATGGTGTAAGGTCCGGTTGACCGAGCATGGATCTTGTCGGCAATCATATGATTTAGTTTAATCATATACATTGAACCAACAGTTGTGTGTTCTTTAAAAGCTTCACCAGTCCGGCCGTCGTAAAGTTGTTGTTTACCGTCTTGAGGCAAACCAGCTTCTTTAAGCAAACTTTTAATTTTAGATGATATAACGCCATTAAATGGTGGACTGGCAACTTTAATGCCTAAAGCTCGGGCTGCCATTCCAAGGTGTGTTTCAAATAACTGGCCAACGTTCATTCGTGATGGCACACCTAATGGATTTAAAATTATATCAATTGGAGTACCGTCGGCCATAAATGGCATATCTTCAATTGGTAAGATTCTGGCGATAACTCCTTTATTACCATGTCGCCCGCCTAGTTTGTCGCCAACCGCAATTTTACGCATTTGAGCCACAAATATTTGGATTTGCATAATAACGCCAGCTTTTAGCTCATGGCCACTAGAACGACTGAATACTTTGACTCCAACCACTTTGCCATGTTTGCCGTTACTCATGCGCTGTGAAGTATCGCGAACTTCTTTAGCCTTTTCACCAAAAATAGCTCGCAGTAAACGTTCTTCTGAACTGAGTTCTTGTTCACCTTTAGGCGTAATTTTACCAACTAGAATATCACCTGGGTGTACGTCGGCACCAATCCGAACGATACCGTCCTCGTCCAAATGACGTAAGGATTCTTCTGATACATTAGGTATGTCTCGTGTTACAATTTCTGGTCCTAGCTTGGTTTCGCGTACTTCAGTCATGAAGTCGACAATGTGTATAGATGTAAGAGTGTCATCTTCGACTAATTTGCGAGAAATAATAATAGCGTCTTCAAAGTTATATCCAGACCAAGGCATGAAAGCTACTAACAGGTCTTTGCCGAGAGCTAGTTCTCCGTTCTCAATGCTCATACCCTCAATTAGGACGTCACCCTTTTTAACTTTGTCACCGCTACTGACTACCACTTTGTTGTTAATACAGCTACCCTCGTTACTACGAACGAAGTGTTGTGGACGATAAGTTTCGGTGTGACCATTCTTATACTTAACTTTTAATTCATTGGCATTGGCAACCAATACTTCCCCGTTATCTGGTGCAGTTACAATCTGACCACTGTTTTGGGCGGCAATCGTTTCCATTCCAGTGCCGACTATTGGAGCAGACGGAGCGATTAACGGCACAGCTTGGCGCTGCTGGTTACTTCCCATTAGCGACCGGTAAACATAATTCTTTTCAATGAAGGGAATTAGCGCGGCACTACTGCCAATAATTTGTCGGCGGGATGCATCCATATGCGTGATTTCGTGAGAGTCAACTTCACCGGATATTAAACGATTACGGGCGCTAACACGGTCATTTACAAAATAACCGTGATCATCAAATTCTTCGTTAGCACTAGCAATAACGGCCTGCTCTTCTTCTGAGGCATCCATATAAATAATCTTGTCTGTGACTTTAGCCTCAACTGGCCAAGTTTTGATATTTTTAACAGTTGCTAGTTGTTTGGCAGCGGCAGCCGTAATTTTAGTTCCCACTTTAACAATAATTTTAGCTTTATCATTTTCTAGATTAACGGCAGCAATATGACCAGCTGCCTCTTTAGCTGTTACAGCATTTATAACTTTTCGGTATGGTGTTTCAATAAAACCATAGTCATTAATTCGAGCATAACTGGCCATATTTAAGACAAGACCAATGTTGGCACCCTCAGGAGTTTCTACAGCACAAATACGGCCATAGTGAGTTGCATGAGCATCACGCACCTCAAATCCTGCCCGTTCTCTAGATAAACCACCAGGACCCATTGAACTTAATCGACGTTTATGCGCCAGTTCACTCAAAGGATTTATTTGATCCATAAACTGTGATAATTGAGAACTAGCAAAAAATTCACGAACCGCGGCTACTATTGGGCGAGCATTAATTAGTTGAGAAGGAGTTACTGTTTCAATTTCACTCATACTCATGCGGTCTTTAGTATTGCGCTCCATTCGAAGTAAACCTATGCGGAACTGTCGCTGTACCAACTCGCCAACTAATTTAACCCGACGGTTGGCTAAGGAATCTATGTCGTCAGCTGGTTCTTGAGTGTTATTGAGTCGGATAATTTCAGAGACAATGGCAAGAATATCCTCTAAGCGCATAATCCGATTTTCAGCGGTATTAGGGATTCCTAAATCTAATCGTTTATTAATCTTGTAACGACCAACCCGTGAAAAGTCAAAACGCTTAAAATTATAAAACATATTCTCTAACAAGCTACGAGCATTATCTACAGTTGCTAAATCGCCCGGTCTTAATCGACGGTATACTTCAATAAGAGCATCACTTTGACCGTGAGCTGGATCTTTTTCCAAAGTTACAGCTAAGTAATTTAACTCACCAGTATCAACATGTTGAAAGTGTTCCTTGAGTTGTATGTCACTAACTCCTAGAGCTTTAAGTAGCGTGGTTACCGGTATTTTTCGTTTGCGATCAATTTTGACATAAATTGCCCCTGAACTTGAAGTTTCAAACTCTAACCATGCACCGCGTCCCGGTATAACTTTGGCACCATATAAATTGTTTGAGCCATGGGCATCGGCTGTAAAAAACACCCCTGCCGAACGAATCAATTGGCTGACAACTACTCTTTCGGCACCATTTATAACGAAAGTACCCCTAGTTGTCATCCATGGATAATCACCTAAATAGATTTCCTGTTCCTTAACTTCGCCGGTCACTTTATTGGTTAGTACCACAGTAGCTTTAAGCGGTGCTTCATAACTAACATTATTTTCACGAGCTTCTTGTTCGGTCATTTTGGGCTGCTCAAAACGATAGCCCTTGAATGTAAGAGATAATTTGGTACCGGTGTAGTCGTCTATTGGACTAATTTCTTCTAAGAGTTCACCAAGTCCCAGGTCCACAAACCATTGAAAGGACTTGTTTTGATGATCAACCAAATTTGGCAAATCAATAATATCGTCTCTTTTACTGAAATAAATCCGGTTTTTAGTATTCGCTGCTTTAATTGTGTTATTGGCCATAAAAAGCTAGTACTCCCACTTAGTAGCTAATATAATAGATATGTTTATTTCATCTGTTGGTGTATGCGTACTAGAAGATCACTAAGGGGCGACTGTGGTTCAATTTTTGATAAATACAAGCACTGCCCTTTATACTACTTCAGGTACAATTATATAGGCAATATTTATAGTAGTCAAGAACTTTAATTGCCTCGACTAGAGCTATTAATTCCATAAATTACTTCTTCTGCTGACTCAGCAGTGTAGCGATATTGATCGACGCGCGGATTATCATCACCAAAATAACGATAGGCTGCTAATTCAGATGATGTCTGATCCTCGGGATCTAATTTATAACCTCTGTGCATATACCAGCTTGTAGCAAGTTTATTTTCATCAAAAATATAAACCGCCGGAATTTGGTCAGATTTAAAAATTTCCATACTTTGTTTTAATAACTCTAAGCCTACCCCTTGATTTTGATAATAGGGCACAACATTAGTCTGAGCATTCCAAGCATAAACTCTATTTGATACACCTACCGTAGTTGCGATTCTTTTAAGATTTTTAGAAACCACGTTTCCGGTCACGTCGTTTCGGGACATAGCAAAACCAATAGGTGTATACCCTCCTTTACCATTTGCATAAGCTACTATTAGCGCTCCATGCCTTGCAAAAGACTGATATCTTGCTTTAGATTCATCTATAATTTGCCTATTATTGGGATTAAATATCCGTTCAATTTGATGCATACCTCGATTAGGAAGCGCTGTGTCCCAAGCAACCCTACCAACTCTTTGCAACCCGGCAGCTAACCGTACATCTATGTCTGGTGCTGATAATCGTTTAATAATTACCTCACGACCGGAAGCGTCAAATAGCATGTAATTGTTTATATACTTTTACTATTTTTTAGTCAATTTTTGAGTTGTAATAACTTTGTCGACTAAACCATAGGACCTAGACTCATCGGAGGTCAGCCAAAAGTCGCGCTCCATATCTTGCTTTATCTTAGTAATACTCTGGCCAGTGTTTTTGGCCATAATTTCATTTAAGCGTTGTTTTATACGTAAGCTTTCTTTTAGATCAATTTCCATATCTGTAACTTTACCTTTTGTTCCGCTACTGGGTTGGTGGATCATTACAGTAGAATTTGGCAGCATTAAGCGCTTACCTTTTGTTCCGCTACTAAGTAGAAAAGCGGCGGCACTGGCTTGAATTCCGATACCAACTGTTTGGACATCGCACTTAATGTATTGGATAGAGTCATAAATTGCCAAAGCGTCATAGGCGCTACCCCCCGGGCTGTTAATATACAGATATATATCTTTGTTAGAGTCATCATTATCTAAAAAAAGCAGCTGGGCAACGATTAAATTTGCGGTGTGATGATTGACTTCATCACCAATAAATATAATTCGGTCTTTTAATAACCGGCTATAAATATCATAGGCCCGTTCAATGCGCCCTTCATTTTCTATTACTGTCGGTATTAGTACCTGTGAAGTCAATTTATTCATAAGCTTAAGTATACAAATCAAATTAGCACTCGTCAACCCTGAGTGCTAATTTATTAAAGTAGGGCTATTTTATACAATTTACTTGGCAGTGTATTGAACTATTTTGGCTATAGTTTTTTCTGTTATTAATTGATTTTCTAAGTCGCGCATATTTTCCGGTTTATCGAGCTCACCTTGCATCTGCGGATCTTTATATTGACCTTTTAAAAGCTGTTTTCTAATTTCAAGTTCTTCCGGAGTAACAGTAATTCCTTCTTGCTGAGCAATTTCACTAAGTACTAATCCGGCTTTCACGCTTTTCTCGGCATCTGGGCGATTGCGTTTTCGATGTTCTTCCTCTGTTAATCCTTCTGCAGATAAATGTTCTTCCCAAGTTTGACCGCGATAGGCCAAGTTCTGACGTTCCTGTTGCTCAGCTCGTTCAACCTGATCGTCAATTAATATATCCGGTACCTTAACGCTAGATTTTTCAGCAATCGCTCCGATTAACTGATTTTCGTAGGCTCGATCTTGTTCTTGCTGTCGTTCATTTAAAAGTTGTTTTTTGATATCGGCTTTAAGTTCGGCTACGGTTTTGAAAGGTCCAGCTTTAGCTGCAAATTTGTCATCAACTGCAGGAGTATTTAGCTCATTTACTTTGTTGATTTTGACCCAAAAAGTTACTTTCTTCGATTGCAAGTTTTTCACTTCATAGTCCTTAGGGAAGATCAAATCGAAAGTCTTTTCATCTTCTGTTTTTAATCCAACAAGACTGGGCTCAAATCCTGGTATAAAACTATTACTACCTAGAACTATAGGATAGTTTGTACCATCAGCACCACTGATTGGCTGGTTATTGCTACCCGTGCCTTTAAAATTAATATCTACTTCATCACCGTTTTTCGACGGCCTATCAACCAAAACACGCTCAGATAATCGCAATCGGAGATTCTCGATTACCCCATTTATATCATTGGCTTCAATAGTGACTTTAGTTTTTGGTAACTTAATTGACTTATAATTCGCTATCTTCACTTCGCCAATTGCTTCAATCTCAGCATCAAACTCTAACTGACTAAAAGGCACAAACTTTTTAAGTGTTACCTGTGGTTGAGCTATTGGTCTAAGGTTTTCGGTTTGAACGGCCTTAAAATACAATCTGTTTATTGCCTCTTCTAAAAATTCTTGTTGAAGTTGAGTTGGATCAACTTGTTTTTCAATTAAGGCTAGCGGAGCCTTGCCGGCTCTAAAACCTGGGACATTAGTATGTCTTGAGCCAAAATGACGCAAAGTCTGATTTTTTACATCATCTATAAATTTTTGATCAGCTGTAACACTCAGCTTATATTTGGTGCCGTTTAATTTTACTGATTTTACTTGCATGAACGCCTACTATAACAGATGTACTTAAGCTTTACTAGCTTAGAATGAAAGGAAAATGGCACCTATTATCATTAACCCAAAATAGGCTGCTTCGATGCGCATACCGTTTGGCCTTGCATATTTCTGTATGCGCGAATGGAAACGCCTAATAGGGCCATATGTCGGAGCCGGGCGCTTGAGTAAGCCGTTTATAAAATCTGGTATCCACATCAGATCGGGGCTGGCCGCTAAGATGCCACCTAATATGAGAACTTGGGTATGTGCCGGGTGTAATAAATAAACTGCCGCTAAACACATTAAGGCAATATAAATATCAACCGCTAGAATTATATTAAATTTTGTACTGCCTATTACGACTGACTTATCTCCGTAATGCGGCAGTGAATCGAGTACAAAATGCGACAAAAAGGCAACCGGTAGTGCAATTTCGGGACTGTGCACCACTGAGGCAATTAATACGCCTGTTAATACGTGATTTGTGGCAGTCATTTCCGGTGATCTTTTATCATGCTTACGATTCTTTCTAAACTGTGTCGTTCTTCATTTCCAGTTGCTAGATTTTTTAGATTAAACTGTCCTTCAGCTAAGTCTTTTTCACCTATAAATATAGCATAAGCAATTTCCTTTTTAACAGCATTTTTTATTTGCGATGCTGGCTTTCGACCAGATAAATCGACGGCTATATTTAAATCCATGCCTCTAAGTAAGTTGATAGTTTTTTGAGCTTGCTCATAAACGTCACCAACAAGCACTACGTAAGCTTCAGTTTCAGATTTGGGTTTTGGCAATAAGTTATGTGACTCTAAGAAATTAAATAAAGTTACATCGCCCATACCAAATCCAATAGTAGGAACTGGCTCTACGCCAAATAAGCCTACCAATCCGTCAAAGCGACCACCGCCAAACATTGAGCGATTATTTTCTGGATCGGCATCAAAGATTTCAAAAACAATATCAGTGTAATAATCAAAGCCGCGCATTAGCGTAAAATCAAACTCAATATTTTTAATATCTGATCCATGCAATAAATTTATTAAACGTTTGAGTTCAGATACAGAATTGTTGCGGTATATTTCATCAGGTAGTTCATTGAGATCCTTGACTGTTAAGCTATCCAAAAGTTTGCTAGTTATACCTTTGTCTCTTTGGCTGGGGCTTAAAATTGCCTCAGCGTCAGCACTAAATTCAGCCATAGTCATTTTATGCATTCGATCAATTAATTTGCCAAGCGTCTGTGATTGAACAGTACTAAGATTGAGGTAGTCTGTCATAAAACTATTGGTTAACTTGCGGCTATTAATTTTAATTGTGTATTGGCTACGCTTGGCCTTAAATTCCTGCAAAATAGTGTCAGCTAATTGTATAATCTCGTGTTCAGCAGTTAATTCTTCTATGCCAAACAAATCAACGTTAAGCTGCCAATGTTCACGTAATCTGCCTCGCTGGGGCCGTTCATAGCGCCATAAGTTAGGTATGCTATACCACCGCAATGGGTATGTAAGTTGCTGTCTTTGAGCGGCCACCATGCGACTTACTGAGGGTGTCATTTCTGGACGTATGGCAATCTGACGACCACCCCTATCTGTAAAAGTATATGTTTGTTCATTAATTATTTCGTCACCGGTTTTAGCTAAATACAGTTCCAACGATTCTAGTATTGGTGCATCGTATTCTTCATAACCAAATCTCTCAACTACTTTACGCATAGTTTTAAACAAGTATTTTTGTAGTCTTTTATCTGGGGGATAAAAATCGCGGGCACCTTTATAAGGTTGAGTCGAAAGCGGCATAATTAAAGACTATTATAAACAACAGCTGTTTGATTAGCTAACCTGGACGAAGACCGCTTATTGATTATTATTAGCTATCAGATAATAATAGAAGGTAATAATTATGTCCAACGCAAGAATTACACCTGTAAGTAGCGCTTTCGATCTATTTTCCAAGAGCTATGAAGCGGTAATGCGTAATCTAAATAACTTTTTAGTGCTTTTGGCCTTACCTTTACTTGGAGCTTTAATTTCAACCGGTCGAAATAGTGCACATTCTGGCTCAACCTGGAAACATGGTGATTTTTTTAATGGTACTACACCGGCTTACTCAATTATTGGAGTAATGGGGTTTGGACTTATTGTCTTTTTGTTAATTGCCATTTTAGCATTAATTATTCAGGCTATGCTAACAGGGCTTGAACTAGAAGCGGCTAAAGATCACAAACCCAGCTTAGGTCATTTGTGGACTATTGGTAAAAAGTATTGGCTTCGGTTACTAGGACTAATCTTAGTTATCGGTATGTACATTGTTGGAACATCACTAATAGGAATAATAATTCTAGTAGTTTTCCGAAATCTTTTTGGAGTAGTAATTGGTGGTGGGCTGATAGTAGCAGCTATTTTGTTTGTACTTAGTCACTACTTTTTAGCGCCATATGCCATGATTGATAAAGATTTACCGATTTTAACTGCTATGGAATACAGCGCCAATATAAGTAAAAATCATGCCGGTGCCATATTTTCAGTGCTTGGAGTTATGGTTCTGTTAGGTTTCACCGGAATAGTTCCGGTAATCGGGCCAATTTTATCATTTGTATTAGGAGCGTTATATTCAGTTGCTCCAGCTCTTCGTTACCTCGAACTTAAAAAATTAGCTTGAATATGCAAAGTAGTTTTTAAAAAGAGCTTGTGCAACAACAGTTCGAAGTACTATTGTGGTTAGATGGATGTAATTCTAGGTATCGAAGAAGACCAGGGTGTATTAGATGAATCTAAAAAAAATTATAGATGGTTTAGGAAACTCGGAAGAGGGTTATTAGGTACAGCCAAGTTTACTAATAAACATCTATTATCATCGAAAGTGATTGCTACTACTACAGTAGTCCTAACTGCGGGCGTAATAGTAGGAGATCATAAATTTCATGATTGGAGGGCAGAAATGAAAGATGGAGCCGCAGCGGCGGGAGCACGAGGCGGAAATGCATTTACGTATGAAGCTATTAAAACATTGGATCAAATCTGTCTAACTGATCAAAGTTCACATGCTCAAATTAAAATACCTTCTGAGGCCTGCGCTGTAATAGAGTCAATTATAGCTGCCAGCGATGGCGCTCATTTATCTTCAGTTACGCCTAAATTACATCGTTCTCAAAATCTAGAAGCGGCACCAAAACCGTAAACTTAATAATTCAAAATGGTGGGCGGGAGAGGACTTGAACCTCCATGGATTGCTCCGCTAGCTCCTAAGGCTAGTGCGTCTACCAATTTCGCCACCCGCCCAAACGTTCGTAATTTTACGCGGTTTTGCGGTAAAAGACCAGTTGTGCGTCACCATAAGATTTCGTAGTCAAATGTCGATATTCAGTTCCTGGTAAAAGCACACTTGTATCTGGTGGTAACGAGTAAACTACTATTCCGCCTATGTTCGCATGGCGGGCTAAATTCTCTAAAAGTTTAATCTGAAGATTAGTATATGGTGGATCACAGAGCACAATGTCAAATCGCTGATTGGGATTATTATTTGCCCAACTGTTTATGTTAGCTCGAATCGCTTCGATAAAGTCAACTAAACCAAGATTTTGAATATTTTTGGATAATGTTAGGTAAGCTTTTTTGTCAATCTCAATTGCTACTGCTTTTGTAGCTCCACGGCTAATAGCTTCAAGACTTAGTGCGCCACTTCCAGCAAACGCGTCTAACACGGTTAAGCCCTCAATATCTCCTAAGACACTATATAAACCACCGCGAACTCGATCACCCATTGGATGAGTACTATAACTCTTAGGTGCGTCAAATAAACGGCTCTTTAGCTTACCGCTTATAATTCTCATTTGGACTTTTTAAGCAGTCCAGCGTCGTATAAAGCACAGTACCAAGTTAAAGTAACAGTTTTAATGATGGCTGGCATTAGTTTATTACGAACATCAAGTGTTAAACGAGTAGTCCAGCCTCGACGATAATAACGCTTATACATGTCCAGAATGGCAATCTCCCTGGCAGTACGCATAAACCATTCGACAGTGCCAATATTTTTTATCTTTTTGATGTCATTGGCTGTAGGCATGGCGTCGTTAAACGATAAAGGTTTTATAATAGAGGCAATGCCCACCTCAAATAATCCATGAGTAGAGAATAAACCTTTAGGGCCCCAAAACTTCCAATTTCTTCTGACCCGTTGCCCTGTAGTATCACCAGGCATAACCAATTTTTCTTTAACGGTCTTTCTGGCCTCTGTAATGCCGCGAATGTCAGACAATTCCTCGGCATAAGGATAATGATGGGCAGGAGTTAATCCATCAACCAGAGCATGAGCCAGCCAAGCTGCTTCAAAGGCGGCCCGCTCCTTATTCTCAGCTCTTAAATGTTTTACAAGTAACCTGTAGTGATCACGGATTAATTCAGCTAGTTGTGAATCGCTATCGTTAAAGGGGCTATAAAAATGCCAAGGTTCATCACGGGCAGGACTTTTGCGTTTAATGCCGTCTGGCCCGTTTTTACCTTCAAATTGCAGAATTTTGCGTATTGGTGGAAATATTCGAACACCGTTTTCGTGAGTTAGTTTTGCTAAATGGCGACGAGCAACACTATCAATTTTTTGATGAGCACCCATAACCCGCCCAGATAATTTTGTTAATGTTGTGCCGCTGTACATAAAAGTTTTAGTTTAAATTTGTAACAGCCCTGAGTTTCTTAACCTGACTGTGCAACTGTTTATATTTTAGCAGATTTTCGCTCTTATCTATAAACTGCTGAGCCGCCTGCCGGGCTGCAGAAATCAGTTTTGTATCTGTCAAATTTGCTATTCTTAAATCGAGCTGGCCATGCTGCAAAGATCCATAAATTGCCCCAGGGCCCCTCAACTTCAAATCTAGTTCAGCTAAAGCAAAACCATCAGTCGAACTTTCTAAGGCTCTCAAGCGGCTACTTGGAGCCTTGGAGTCACTTGGTATTAGATAACAATATCCTTGGTGTGCGCTTCGTCCGACACGACCACGTAGCTGATGGATTTGAGCAAGTCCGAATCGTTCAGCATTTTCAATTAACATTATAGTGGCATTTGGCACATCCACACCGACTTCAATAACGGTTGTAGAAACTAAAATATCTAGCTTTTGAGAAGCGAAATCGGCCATACTTTGGTTTTTTATATCGGATTTCTGCTGTCCATGGATTAAACCTACGCGTATATTATTAAATACTTTTTTAATTTGATCGTATGCCGACTCAACCGATGTACCTGAAGCAATATCCGATTCATGTATTTGTGGGCAAACAACAAACATTTGCCGTCCACTAGATAATTCTTTGTCAATTTTGTCGTATAGCTGAGCTCTGGAATTCGGTGAAATTATACTGGTGACGACTGATTTTCGGTTGGTTGGTTTGGAATCAATGACTGAAATGTCTAGTTCACCATAAAGGGTAAGAGCTAAGCTACGAGGGATCGGGGTAGCAGTCATAGACAGGACGTGGGGCATGTGTCCGGCTTTGGCTTGTAACTTTTTGCGCTGCTCAACTCCAAAGCGATGTTGCTCATCGATAATGATTAGTCCTAATTTAGGCATATCGACTTTTTCAGCAATTAAAGCTTGTGTGCCAATAATCATTCTAATGTCGCCACTTTTAATGCGCTTATATGCCTGACTTTTACGAGACTGGCTTAAACTGCCTACTAATAATCCTACCTGATTATCAAAGCCAAGTGGTTTTAATAAACTATGAATGGTGTTAGCGTGTTGCCTAGCTAGTAGTTCTGTAGGAGCCATAAAAGCGACCTGATAACTTTGCTCCATGGCCATGAGAGCTGCCATTGTTGCTACGACAGTTTTACCACTACCAACATCACCTTCTACTAATCTGTTCATGGGCTGAGTCTTTTCTAGGTCCTGATAAATCCGCCAGACTACCTTACGTTGAGCAGCCGTCAGCTGAAATGGTAAATGACTTACAAACTGCCTTGCTAAACTTTGTTTAAACGGAACTACGACTGACTTTTCTTTCAGTAGTTCGTACTTATTTAAAAGTGCTGCCAAAACTAGTTCAAAAACCTCCTCAAAGCCTAGTCGCTGCTTGGCTCTTACAAGATCGTTAGACTTACCGGGAAAATGAATATTAAATACGGCTTTGTTGTAATCCATTAACTTTTGATCTTTAATAATCCAGCTTGGTAAAGTTTCGGGTAAGGATTCGATTAAGTTTGAGACTGACCTAATGGCTTTTCGAATATCGGTAGATTTGAAACCCTTTATTTGCTTATATATTGGAACAATTCGAGCTGTATTAATCGGAAAGTCACTAACTAGCTCCATCGACGGATTCATTATTGATAAACGTCTATAAGAAAGTTCAAATTGACCGGATATATAATATTCGATATCCGGCTTTATAGCGGTTGCTCTATATGGTTGGTTAAACCAGACTAACCGGACGCTACCTGTCTCGTCGCTGGCTATGGCTTCAGTAATATGAAGTCCGCGCCGAACATATCGTCCCCTTGCTTGTTTAATAACGGCTTTAATGGTAACAACTCCGGGACGAATTTGAGATACCCTTTGGATAAGCGAGTAATCGTCATATCGACGTGGGTAGTAATTTATCAGCTCGCCTACATCGTGAATATTTAAATTACTAAACTTCTTAGCTAACTCCGCACCTACACCCTTAATACTAGTCAAAGGACTGTCTAGCGTCATAGCAATCAGTATAAGTTATACTACTGAGCTTTTTTGACCAGAAAAAATATACTTGGCCCAAAGTAGGTTTTGGTAAGGGGTACTTGTAAGATATTTTCAATCATCAACATACTCGGCCGCGGCATAAATCTTTTTAACAGCGTTGACCGTAAGTTTGATACAGATAATGTTCGTTCTACTTTAAAACCGGCGTGAGCTAATTGTTTAATAACAGTTTTAGGATTGTGGTTAACAAAAGCAATTGCGTCTTTCTTCTTATTCTTTGCTGATCTAATATCTACTGGTTCAGTAGGTAGCGGTTTGTTAGTAATAAAATATCTTAGCCGGTTACGAGCATGACCGTAATTTGCTACTTCCAGCACAAAATAGCCATCATCATTTAAAATTCGATGAATTTCTTTAAACTCAATGCTAGGGTCTGGTAAGTGATGCATTACCCGTACCATAGTGACAAGATCAACTGATCCTTTCGGAAATTTTAAACTATTGGCCTGCAGCAGTTGGCGGTCGATCTTAGGGTAATCCTTTAGAAATTGTTCGGCCAACTCAAGTTGCTGCTTAGATGGTTCGGCTAGTATTACTTTATCGGCATATTTGGTTAGCGCTTTGCTCAGACGACCATACCCGCCGCCGACATCTACGGCCACCTTAAAATGTTTATCCTTTAAAAATTTGTCAATTGCTAGTAGTTCAGCTCCGTTTTCATAACTGCGGCCTTCCCAATAATCAGCGTAATTAAAATTTGGATCATTGTAATGTGTGGCTTTTTTAGCAGCGGTTATGACCATAACGTGATGAGTATAACACGGTCCTAGTTGTTTAATTTTAGGATGGCTTGTTTATTTTTACCACGCCGAATTACAGCGTAGCCATCCATAAAGTGAAAATCGTGAGGCATTTGTTGGTTGTTAACATAAATAGCACCGGTACTTAGAAATCGGCGGGCCTCAGTTTTGGAACTAGCTAAATTAGTTTTAACAATCGCATCTATTAAATTATCGATTTGCATATCTTTAGGAACAGTGGCAACAGGCAATTCTGTGGCCAGGTTTTCAAAGTCTTTAATACCGAGTTCTAGATAATCACTGTTACCAAATAGCACGTCAGCAATTCGCTTTTGACTTTCGGCCACCAGCTCCCCGTGTACCATTTTAGTTACTTCAAACGCCAGTTGCTTTTGGGCTACACGGTTAGGTTTATCTTTTTCAAAACTAACCATGATGTTAGCAATTTCTACCTTATCTAGTTCAGTAAAGATTTTCAAATAATCGCTGACACTATCGTCATCAACGTTTAACCAAAACTGATAAAACTGATATGTGCTAGTTTTTTTAGCATCTAACCATATAGCTCCGGCTTCGCTTTTGCCAAATTTTTTACCTGTTGATTTATCTAAAATTAGCGGCATGGTTAAGGCATGGACTTCTTTGCCGGTCACCTTGCGGACTAAATCAACTCCCGATAACGAATTGCCCCACTGGTCACTGCCAGCAAGTTGCAAATTTACAGCATTTTTCTGGTGTAAATGCAAAAAATCGTAACCTTGTAATAGTGTATAACTAAACTCTGTATAGCTTATCCCAGCCCCACCTTCATTCATTCGATTGGCAATATAATCGCGTTGCACAAGTGGAGTCATACTAAAATGTTTTCCAATATCACGTAGAAAATCAAGTACAGTCAGGTCTTTAAGCCAACTTAAATTATTCACCATATCTATTTTGCGATTAAATAGATGTTCTAGCTGAACCTGAACGGCCTTAACGTTCCGATTAACATCTGCTTCGGCTTGTAGTTGACGCTCAGCGTCTTTGCCTCCTGGGTCTCCAATTAAGGATGTTGCACCACCTGACAAAATAACTGGATGATGCCCATGGCGGATAAATGTCCTATCTAACATCACGGCTGCCAAATTACCAATCGTCAAGGAATCGGCCGAGGCGGCGTCGTAGCCGTGGTAAAAGTTCCACTTTTTTGTATCAAGTTCGTTTAAATTTGCAAAGGTAGTTTGATTCACAAACCCACGCCACTTTAGTTCTTGTGACAGAGACAATTTAGACATACTAAATATGAGTATAACTCATCGTTCACTAGGCTCCATAATGCTAAACGTTTTTGGCATTGTTTAAGCTACAATTTGCTATAATACAGATTATCTACATAAGGAGTTTGTGACCGTATATGAGTCCTTCCAGAAATAGTGGACGCCGTCGATCAAAAAACCAGTTTACAACTAAAAGCGGCAATACTTTTAAAATACATCGCAACATAACCGAGAAGTGGGTGGCACGAAAAGATGCGGCCCAGCGCCGCCGTGCCGAACGTAAAGCAAATTTACCTAAATCACGATTAAAGCGATTTTTGTATCACTTTCAGCCAATCCGCATGTACCATTATTGGTTCAGCCGTGATGGCGCCATTATGGCACTTAAGATATTAGGTATAGGTTTTGTAATTGGCTTTGTAGTTTTACTGGCATTATTTGCATATTTTCGTAAGGATTTATCCAGTATTACTGATGTTTCTGGTAGTAATATTGGAGGCAGTATTCGCTACTATGACCGAACCGGCCAAACACTTTTATGGCAAGACTACGATGCCGTTAAGCGTATTCCGGTAAAAACCCCGGATATCGCCCAAAACATACGCAACGCTACAGTAGCTGTTGAAGATAAGGATTTCTATAAACATGGTGGTTTTGATGTTCGCGGTATTGTGCGCGCTGGTTTTAATGATGCCTTAGGAAAAGGGGCAACGCAGGGTGGTTCTACAATTACTGAACAACTAGTTAAACTTACCCAAAATTGGGGTCAGCAGCGAACAATAACCCGTAAAGTTAAAGAGTTAATCTTAGCCGTCGAACTTGAACGAGAATATTCTAAATCAGATATCCTAACTTATTATTTAAACACTGCGCCTTATGGAAACATTGAATATGGTGTTGAGGCCGCTTCACGCGATTATTTCCAAAAATCTGCTAAAGACCTAACGCTTGATGAAGCAGCTTTTTTGGCCGCTATACCAAAATCGCCAGCCGTATATTCACCGTACGGACCATATTATGATAAAAAAGATTTAGTAAATCGCCAGCAATATATTTTGGATTTGATGGTCGCTCAAGGTTATATTTCCAAAAATGATGCAGAAGCAGCAAAAAAAGTAGATATAATTGCCAAAATTCACAAACCAGAAACAAAATTTGCCGGAATTAAAGCACCCTATTTTGCTCTATCTGCTAAAAGCGAACTTGAGAAAAAATATGGCGCTACGATTGTAAACCGAGGTGGTTGGAAAGTGACGACCACCGTAGATATGAATTTACAGGCAATTGCCGAAAAAGTAGTCCAAAGTAATCTACCTAATGCCCACTCTCACGGTGCTGATGAAGAAGCTATAGCCGCCGAAGATGTTAAGACCGGTCAAATGATTGCTCTAGTTGGTGGTACAGATTTTAATAATCCAGATCACGGCAAAATAAACTATGCCCAGTGGAATATTTCTCCAGGTTCAAGTTTCAAACCATACGACTATTCGACTTTAATAGATAAAGGCACTAACGTTGGGGCAGGATCAGTTTTATATGATGCTCAGGTAGCGCTACCGGGTTATCCGTGTACAGTTAAAGGTTTACCGCCACCAAAAGGCAAAGGTAATTGCTTAGAAGATTATGATTTTCGATATCCTGGTCCTTTGACCCTTCGCTATGCTTTAGGTGGGTCTCGTAACGTTCCTGCTGTTAAAGCAATGCTAATTCCAGGTACCAATAACGTTATTAAAACTGCCGACAGTATGATGGATGTTTCAGGCGGTTATAAATGTTATAACCCGGGGGTTGATGTTAATATTGCGACTGCTGCTGACGAAGCGCAATGTTATGGTGCATCGGCTATTGGAGACGGAGCTTATCTGCACCTCGATAACCATGTAAATGGATTAGCTACACTTGCGCGCATGGGACAAGCCATACCGGCTACTTACATCCTAAAAATTGAAGATGCTGGCGGTAAACCGCTTTACACATGGAAACAACCAACAGGAACACAAGTAATCCGTCAGGACTCAGCTTACATTGTTGATGACATGGCCTCTGACCCTAATGCTAGCTATTTGCCTACAGGTTATTACAAATGGCATCGTTATAATGGCTGGCACACAGCTGTTAAAACCGGTACAACAAACAATGGTTTTGATGGATTGATGATGGCTTGGAATACTCAATATGCGGTCGGCAGCTGGGTAGGTGATCATACTCGTAATAAAGCCTTGAGTGGGTTTATGGAAGTATTAACTACACCTTTGACAAGAGGTTTTATGACCGCCGCTCTTGATGATTTACATACTCAACCGGTGATTTGGACAAAACCGGCTGATATTAAAACTGCTCCAGCCTTTGTTGTGCGGGGACATGTCGGAGTAGGTTCCATTGAGCCTAGTCCTAGTACTGACATATTTCCTTCATGGTATCAAGGAAATACTAATCAACAGAATGCTAACAAACCGGTAGATATAGTCAGCAATAAACTTGCTACTGACTGTACTCCATCACTAGCGCGTAAAACCGATGGTAATTCTAATTCCAATGCTTTTTCAGTTGATATATTTGTGAATGGCGGCGGCGGAAGTGGCAATCAAACCGATGACGTACATCTATGTACAGATGCCCGGCCAAGTGTTGATAATGTAACATTTAACGGTAATGCAGGAGCTGGAGACTGTAGCAGCCCATGCACTATAGTAGCTAGTATTAGTGCCGGGACCCACCCTCTAACTGATCCTAAGTACGCTGCTGTGCCCGGTTCAGGGAGCGTTAATCTACTTGTCGACAATAGTGTCGTTAAAACGGTTCAAGCCGGTACTAGTGCAACCTTCAACTATTCGACAACTGGCACTCACCAAGTTAGTGTTAAAGTTATCGATAGTGTTCTATACGATGCTAGTTCAAATCCGGTTAGTATTAACTTTGGAAATAGTGGAAGCAATAGTTTTACAGTTAGTAAGACTGGAACTTTATTAACTTGGGACTCTGTAAATGGTGCTACCTCCTATAAGGTTTATTGGAGTGGACCAGGAGCTGGCTCATCACCGGCTACTACTAGTAACACTACCTATAACTTACCTAGCGGCAGCGATCATGATATAAGAGTTGAAGCCTATAATGGCGCTAATTTAATTGGCACTTCAAACAGTCTTTAGTCTTTTTCTAAATACAAATCTAGGGCTTGTCTAATATCTTTTACCTCGAAAAGTTGGGGCGGCTTTTTAGTAGATTTTAACTTAGGACCAATGGCTCCAGAAAAACCAAGTTTTTTAGCCTCGGCTAATCTTTTATCAATATAAGGCACATGGCGAATCTCACCAGCTAACCCTACTTCACCAAAAACAACAGCATTTTGTTTTAGCTGAAGACCTCTGGTGGCGCTGGCAATTGCCAAACAAACTGCCAGATCTGCCGCCGGTTCATTTATCCGAATTCCGCCAACTATATTAAGATAAACATCTTGATCAGCTAAATTTAGTTTTGTTCGACGCTCAAGCATTGCAATAAGCAAATTTAGACGATTTAAATCTAGTCCGCTAGCTGCCCGTTTAGGATAACCGTAGTTTGTTCGATTAACCAGTGCCTGAACCTCCACAAGCAATGGGCGAGTTCCTTCGATGGTGGCCAAAACTACCGATCCATCGCTTACTTGCCTTTCAGCAAGCAGTGCCGCTGAAGGGTTGTCTACGGCTTTGAGACCATTATCTACCATCTCAAAAATTCCGGCTTCATTAGTTGATCCGTAGCGATTTTTCTCTCCGCGTAATACTTTAAAACCACCGTAACGTTCGCCTTCAAGTTGTAAAACCACGTCCACTGCGTGCTCTAAAACTTTCGGTCCCGCAATTGATCCTTCCTTCGTAACATGCCCAACTAAAACCAGGGCTGTGCCAGATTGTTTAGCCGCTGCTGCCAGTAATCTAGTAGCATTAGTAATTTGACTTACAGTACCGGCACTTGAGGCTATCGCATTAATCGTTATGGTTTGAATTGAGTCGACAATTACTAGCTTGTAATCTTTTGCAGCGACCGTAGCCGCAATATCGTCTCCACTACTGGTTGTGGCTAGTTTTAGCTTTAGCTGTCCAGCCCCTAAACGCTGAGCTCTTAAACCTATCTGATGAGCGGATTCTTCACCACTTATATATAAAACCGGATGGGATTTAGCAACGTTATCGGCTATTTGTAACAGTAATGTACTTTTACCTATACCGGGTTGACCGGCAATCAAACTAACACTTCCAGCTACAAAGCCGCCACCAAGAACCGTATCGACCTCATTTATACCGCTTGAAATCCGTTTTAAGCCTTCAGTTTGAGCCAATGTAGAAACATTTTGAGCTTTTAAAATTTGTCCGCCTGAAATATTACCACTTCTGCCAACATCAATTTGTTCTTCAAGCGTATTCCACTCCCCACATTGAAAGCATCGGCCAGACCAGCTGCTACTGATCGCGCCGCAATTACTACAAACAAAATTAGCTGTAATTTTCTTAGCCACCATCGTTTAATAGTTTAACAAATTATGGAGCACTAACTGTCGGTGTACGACTGTTCAGCTCTTGGATAAGTTGATTTGTTTCTACGGCAATCGCTTGATACTGATTGACAAGCTGGTTATGCTGTACCACAAGTTTATTATAAGTTGATATAAGACTCTGATAACTAGCTAGTTTTGTGTTATAGGCATCAACTCGAGAATTATACTGAGCCACATCAGAAGTGTCACGGTTGCTTTCTAAATACTGACGTTCAGACGTTAAACTAGACTGAAGTTGATCGATTTGAGACTTATAATTGTTTAACTGGTTTTCAATGTCTTTTATCTGAGCCGAAACTTGAGTAGCTTGAGCTTTCATGTTGGTAAAAGTCTGTTCGTACTGCTGGGAGTAACTGACTATGGTTGCCCGATTTGTAAAGTACTTACTATAGTATTGCTCTAAAGCTGGCGGTAAATTACTGGCTTCAGTTCCAAATACCGAATGCATTTCATTGACTACATCATTAGGCTCACTTTTTTTATATGCTTCAATAGTGTCAATTAGTCTTTGATCGTGTAGGTCATTCTGATAATAACTTAGCAGTAAGCTATTGACGTAATTACGGTCTTTAGTACTCAGTCGGTCGTATATAGCATGTAAGTCCTCGTGAGCCGCTGTAACTTCCTCTACGCCATTTAGCTTGGCATCAGTCACGGAATATACATATATACCAGTTTGGTGAGAATGATAACAACCTAGAATTATGGTCTGCTCACCACCATTGTTTGGGCAACTGAGGTTAAAGTCACCCCTAACTTGAACAGCTGGTCGGTTGACATAAAATAAATGTCTAGCATAGGCCGTCATCGAATCGGTGTCAGCCAGCTGAGTAACAGCTAGCGGCGGTGTATAGTTTCTTAGACGTAGCCAGTCATATATCGCGTTATGCTGTAACCAAGCAACGCCAACCGCCGCAACAAATATAAGCCCAAATGTTCGCGATACAATCCTTTTATTCATAGCGCCAGTATAGCAAAATTACCGCTTAAGATTCTTGAACGGCGGAGTAGTTGAGATTCTTATCACGCATACCGACTTGGACGATATCACCCTTCAAATACTGATTGTCTAACATACTCAAGGCGATATGATCTTCTAGTGTATCCTGCAACAAACGGCGCAAGGGTCTTACACCATTATGGGCATCATATCCTTCATCAATAAGATATTGTTTGGCGGCCGGCGTAAGCTCTACACCGAGACCGTGTTTTACTAGCCTCTGGCGCAAATCTTCAATTTGGATATCTAGAATCTTCATTACATCTTTTTTAGTTAATGCCCGAAAGACTATAGTTTTATCGATTCGGTTCAGTAGCTCCGGACGCATTGTCTTTTTGAGATCATCTTGAACTTTACTTTTATTAAAAGCGTGCAGTTCATCAAGGCCTTTCATATCCCCTTGGCTGGTAGCATGAAATCCAAGAGACGCTTCTTTTTGAAGTTTTTGTGCACCAATGTTACTAGTCATAATCACAATTGTATTGGTGAAGTCAATTTTACGTCCCTTAGCATCTGTTAAAGATCCGTCCTCAAGTATTTGAAGCAACATGTTAAAGACATCGGGATGAGCTTTTTCTATTTCGTCAAATAGAACCAAACTATATGGATGTCGTCGGATTTTATCAGTTAACTGGCCACCGTCGTCATAGCCGACATAACCAGCCGGTGCACCGACAAGTCTAGATACGTTGTGATGTTCGCCGAATTCACTCATATCGATTTTAACAAGTGCTTCCTCACTTCCAAAAAATTCGCGAGCCAGTACTCGAGCTAACTCCGTTTTGCCGACGCCAGTTGGGCCTAAGAATATAAATGAACCTATAGGGCGCTGACCACTACTAATACCCATACGATTACGACGCACAGCCTGGGACACGGCTTGAACAGCTTCATCTTGACCAACTACGTATTTAGCCAGTGATTTTTCTAAATTTAACAGGTACTTAGCTTCGCTTCTGATAACTTTCTTGACTGGTACTCCGGTCATGCGAGCGACTACTTCAGCAACATCGTCGCTGGTCATAGTTAGTTTATTTACCGCTTTACCGCTGGAATGTAGTTTCTTTAGCTCATCGTTAATCTGGCTAGCTCTGGTCTTATATCGAGCTGCCTTTTCATAATCCTCGGCATCTACGGCGTCATCAATACGGGTGTTAACCAGTTTCAGTTCTTTTTGTAGTTTGCGGACTTCTGGCGGTGTTTTGCCTTTGTCAACGCGTAAGTAAGCGGCGGTTTCGTCAAGTAAATCAATAGCTTTATCCGGCATGAAACGATCATTAATATAGCGCTTTGCTAAAGTTACAGTATCAGCTAGTACTTCGTCACTAATGCTAACATTATGGAACTTCTCATAATGCTTACGCAGGCCTTTTAATATAGCTAAAGTTTCACTTGGGGTAGCTTCCGGTACTTGAATCGGCTGGAAACGTCGCTCTAGCGCTGCATCCTTTTCAATATGCTTGGTATATTCAGTCGTGGTTGTAGCACCAATAAGTTGAATTTTACCTCGAGCAAGCGCTGGTTTAAGAATATTACCAGCGTCTAAGGCGCCTTCTGCCGCTCCAGCGCCTACTATTAAATGAAGTTCGTCAATAAATACAATAACTTTCTTGTCATTTTCAAGTTCAGCCATGACTTTTTTTAATCGTTCTTCAAATTCACCCCGATATTTAGTCCCAGCTATCATACCGGCCAAATCGAGCATTACTAATCTTTTATCAATTAGACCGTCTGGTACATCTTCGGCAACAATCCGTTGGGCTAAGCCTTCAACTATCGCTGTTTTGCCTACACCTGGTTCACCAATCAAGACTGGGTTATTTTTTGTACGTCGGTTCAAAATCGTTATGACCCGGCGTATTTGTGATTCGCGTCCGACTACTGGATCTAATTCACCGTCTGTGGCCTGCATAGTCATATCTGTACCATAATAATCTATGGCCGTTTTTCGAGCTCTTTTACCACGTCTTCTAGTGCTTGCGCTATCACTGTCTTCATACTGCTGACGGTTTAAAAATTGTTCTAGTTCGCCCAATAATTTATCAACATCGACGTTCATGTCACGAATTAGCTTGGTAGCTTGAGCATTCTTCTGATTAAGTAAGCTATATAAAATATGCTCTGTGCCGCAAAAATCTTGATTAAAGTCTTGGGCGACTTCATAGGCCATTTTTAAGGTCAACTTAGCTGCTTCACTAAGGCCTTTTACACCAACATTAATTACTAAAGTTTTGGGAGTTAAGTTCAAAGCCAATCGAGCTCTATCTAAAGTTACCCCAGCACCTTCTAATATCTTTGCACCCATTGATGTTTCTTGTGCTAAAACACCAAGTAGTAAGTGCTCAGTACCTACATAGGCGCTACCTACGCCTCTGGCTATCGCCTCAGCGTGACGAATGCTTTGGTGAGCGTTGTCAGTTAGGTGATTTATAAATTCCTGGAAGTCAGGACTTTGTGGCATCATGCAAGTATCTTACCCTTTGCTAGCGAGTTTTTTAAATAATCGCTAAGACTATTATATCAATTGGCACTCACTCGTCAAGAGTGCTAATTTAGCTAAGCCTTTGGTTAAAAGCTAGCAGAGCAGTCTTACCTCTTATTTAGCAGTTTTCTCAGTACCGTGTTCTTCAATGGCTTCCAGTAAACTGCTTTCTAACTGTTCTTTCTTTTTTAGTTTTGGTTGAGCTGGTTCAGCTTTTGCTTCTGGTTTTTGGGCAGCTGTATTCTCGCTCACGATATCTATTTCATGGCCAGTCAGTTTGCTTGCTAGACGGACATTTTGGCCGCTTTTACCAATAGCTATACTCAATTGATCTTCAGGTACTGTAACCGTAGCTTTGTTAGTCTTTTCATCAATAGCAACTTTACTGACTTTGGTAGGACTTAGGGCATTAGTAATGTAGGTCTTGGTATCTTCATTCCAAACTACAATATCGATTTTTTCTTGTTCGCCTATTTCGCTCATTACGGCATTAACACGTGTACCATGACCACCCACAAATGTTCCAACTGGATCAACACCGGGGACTGTGCTACTAACGGCAATTTTAGATCGCACTCCGGCTTCTCTGGCTACATTCTTAATTTCTACAGCACCATTTTCCATCTCAGGTACTTCTGCTTTAAATAACCATTCAATAAACTGGTTATTACCGCGACTAACTACTAACTGAGGTCCACGGAATCCGCGCTCAACATCTTTTAAAAATACTTTCAATCGTTGACCAGGATAATATCGTTCACCTTGTATTTGCTCGCTTTTGGGCATAATACCTTGTGCCTTACCGAGTTCAACACGGGCAATATTCCCTTCTACGCGACTGACTATACCGTTAATTACTGTGCCGATTTTATCTTCATATTCAGCCATAATAATTTCTCGCTCCGCTTCGCGTAGCCGCTGTAAAATTACCTGTTTAGCAGTTTGAGCTGCAACTCGTCCAAAGTTTGTTACTTTTTCGTGAATTTCAACAGTTTCGCCAATTTTAGCGTTTTTACGGACCACTTGAGCTTGAGGCAAAGCTATTTCAAAACGATCATCTGTGACTTCGTTGACAATTTCTTTAGAAACATAGGCGTCAACTTCGCCGCTGTTAAGATTCATATTAATCCTAACTTCTTGTTCACGATCGCCATAATCCCGGCGATAAGCTGCTGCTAAAGCCTGCTCCACAACTTCCTGAACTGTTTCTTCGGGTAGATTTTTTTCTTCGGCAATTGCCCTTACGGCAACGGCCAGTTGTTTCATATCGAGTTCCATAATCTCTCCTTATATATATCTTAAAGTAATTGTAAGTTTCTATAATTTAAAAAATCCGACCTAGAGGCCGGACATCAAACATTATTCTATGCAAAAAATTCGAAAATGTCAATTCTACACCTGATGGGCGTGTTAAAATAGTCTATAATGGCTAAAAAAGTTACTCGGCTGTTCGGTCAGTTTCAGCCGAAGCATTATATTTTAGAGCTTAGCCCTAACCGCGCTAATATGACCTTTAAAGGTAGTGTAATTATAGCTGGCCAAAAAACTGACCGACCATCTAAGCGGCTGACGATGCATCAAAGCGGTTTAAATATAACTAGTGCACATTTAACGTTTCATGATAAGCGTGGTGATCATGAGCTCAAAATCAAGCGTATTAATACTCATAAAAACTTTCAAGAATTAAGAATTCATAGTTCTGAGCTTTTATACCCTGGTCAGTACACCGTTAGTCTTAATTTTAACGGTAAAATTACGGCTCAAATGAATGGTATTTATCCATCTAATTTTAATTACAAAGGGAAAGACCTCCAACTTATTGCCACCCAATTTGAAAGCCATCATGCCCGCGAGGTTTTCCCATGTATTGATGAACCGGAAGCCAAGGCAACCTTTGACTTATCTTTAACGGTACCAAAATCGGAAGCGGTAATATCCAATACACCAATAGAAAGTCAGGAAATAGTTGATAAAAATTTAATAAAGGTTGGTTTCTCCACTACGCCTCATATGTCTACATATTTGCTGGCCTTTGTATATGGTAAGCTGGGTTTTTTGGAAGCTAAAACTAAACAAGGAGTCGCAGTACGCTGCTATGCCACCCCAGAAAATGTTAAGTATACGGAATTTGCCCTAGATGTAGCTATTAAATGCCTCGATTTTTATAATGATTACTTCGGTATAGATTATCCCTTGCCTAAATGCGACCTCATTGCCTTACCAGACTTTTCTTCCGGTGCGATGGAAAACTGGGGTTGTGTAACTTTTAGAGAACAAGCATTACTAGTTGACCCTAAGAATACATCACTGGGCAACAAACAATATGTAGCTTTAGTAGTCGCTCACGAACTTGCTCACCAATGGTTCGGCAATTTAGTGACAATGCGTTGGTGGAATGATTTATGGTTAAACGAAGGTTTTGCCAGCTGGATTGAATATTTAGCTGTTGACAGTCTATTCCCGGAATGGCAAATGTGGACGCAATTTATAGTTAATGAACAGCAACAAGGTCTTAAACTAGACGCTTTAGAGCATACTCACTCGATTGAAGTGGCCATTAATCATCCGGATGAAATCCGCACTATATTTGACGCTATTAGCTATAGCAAAGGCGCCAGTGCAATTCATATGCTTCATAGCTTTCTCGGACCTCAGGCTTTCCGAATTGGCCTTCAATATTATCTTAAAAAGCACGCATATGCTAACACCGATACAGTAGATTTATGGGCCGCGCTTGAAGAAGCTTCAAAAAAACCAGTAAAACAGTTTATGCATAAGTGGACTAGTGCACCTGGTTTCCCTTTAGTTAGTGCTGAAGTTAACGCAGCTAGTATTTCGCTCAGTCAAAAACGATTCTTTATTAATCCGAAACACAGTAAACTAGTGGATCAAAACTGGCCTATCCCGTTAAAACCAAATATCGCAGGTGTTGATGAACTACTTAATGCGTCTAGGGCATCATACTCTCATAAAGACAATCATCAATTTAAACTAAATAGCAGTCAAAGTGGATTTTACCGGGTTAGTTATAACTCATCGCATTTAGAACGATTAGGTGAGCGATTAAAAACCGGACATTTAGAGGTAGAAGATAGAATCGGTTTGCTTTGCGATATGCTGGAGGCTGCCAAGGCTGGGCATCAGGATACAGATGATGTACTTCACTTTTTAGATAATTTCCGATCAGAAGATAACTATGCTGTATGGGACAGTATTGCCTCTGTAATTGGTAGTCTACGTTTAGTCATGGACGACGAAGAGCTACGTGAACAAATGAAACCATTCACACGTGATTTAGTTAGCCTTCAACTTAAGCGTTTAGGTTGGGACCGCCAACAATCTGACACACATTTCGATCGACTATTGCGTCCCATCATTCTTGGATTGGCGGCTTCAGCTGATGAACTGTTGGTCATCGAACGTTGCCAAGAACTGTTTAAAAAAATTGAATACAGTGAAGATGTTAGTAGCGAACTTAGGACTACACCATCAACTACTAATATTAAGCGTGGTGCTGACTTAGACCCAGACCTGCGGGGTATAGTTTTTGGGACAATTGCCAGGTTGGGAAGTGCACCTGAATTCAATAAATTACTAAAATTACATAATGCCGCAAAGTTAAGCGAGGAAAAAGTAACTTTATCAGCTGCCTTAACCAACTTTCAACAACCGGAACTTATTGATAAGGCTTTGGCATTAATTAAGTCAAAAGATGTCCGCTTGCAGGATGTAGTTTATTGGATCGCCTATAGTTTAGTTAACCGTCATGCCAAATACCAGACCTGGCAATGGCTACAGAATAACTGGCAATGGTTGGAGAAGCATTTAGGTACAGACCTCAGTTTTTATAGAACACCGACATTTGTAGCGCGTAGTTTTAGTGATGAAATGTTTTTAAAAGAATATAGAAAGTTTTTTATTTCAGTTATGAATCCAGTCCTGGACCGGTCCTATAAACAAGGTATTGAAATGATTGAGTGGCAATCTGCTTGGAAAAGGCGGGCTTTGGCGGAAGTCAAAACCTTTTTTAAAAGCTACAATTCAAGCAGCTAGTTGATAATCACTAGACCTAAACTGTCTAAGAGGAAGATATGATCTTCGATGTATTGCACACGGCCCGTAGACCTTTAACATCAGATCGTGCAAATGCGTGCCATAACCAACATGTTTTTCAAAACCGTACCTAGGATATATTTGGGCTAAACGTGACATGTGTTGATCACGTAAAACTTTTGCGTAAACGCTAGCTGCACTGACGATCGGGTAAAGTTTATCGGCATCAATAATGCATTGAACGTTTTTAAAGTCATCTGAACAGTAATTAATTTTGCCATCCATAATAATATTGTCTTCTTTAGACGCGCCAATCATTATAAGGGCTCGGCTAACGCCTATGCACATAGCCTGTGTTAATCCATGCTGGTCTATTTCTTCTGGTTGAACCCAACCTTCACCTAAACTACAATTTTGCTTTATTTGATCAAATAATTCCAGACGTTGTCTTGCAGTTAACAATTTAGAGTCTTTAACACCGCTTGGAAGTTCAGTTTTTAAGCTTGCTGCAACAATTAATAAAGGCCCTGCCCAACTGCCTCTACCAACCTCATCAACTCCGATAACTGATGACATAGTTTTATAATAGCAAACAATGCTAGCAAATAAACAGTTGTTATTCTTCTTCGGACTTATTTTTATGTGCAGCTAATGCGGCTTCGGCCTTGGCTTCAAGTTTAGCTTCTACTTCGGCTTTCTTGGCAACATCGGCTTCAGCCTTTTTGGCAGTTTCTTCTTTAAGCTTTTCTTCTTCGGCTTCAGCTTGTTCGTCATGAATTGCGTTTACTGCCTCTTTATCAAAACCTACTCCAGCTAGGCGAGCCGATTTACCAGTTCGTTTGCGCATATAGGTCAGATAATTCCTACGAACTTTACTTCTTTTAGTAATTTCAACTTTTAAAATAAGTGGTGAGTGTAATAAATAAGTTTTTTCTACTCCGATACCGCTAGCAATCCGACGGACGGCAATTGTAGATGTATGGCTTTGCTTACGGCTGGCCCTAATAACTAAACCTTCAAAAATCTGAACGCGCTCTTTGTTACCTTCCCGAATTTTTTGGTGAACTCGCACGGTATCACCAGGCATAACATCGACTACCTGGCGTTTCTTATATTTTGCTTCAATTTTATTAATAACAGATTGCATAACTGACTGATTTTAGACTATTTCATCTGAATTAGCAAGACTAAGCTGTCTATTATTACTAATTATGAAAACACAATTTCTGTTGTGATAATAAAACAGTCAAGAAATTCCAAATAGACGTAAAATAAACACATGAATTTCGGTGACGAAGCCCTAAAAAAACATTTGAAATTGCGCGGTAAAATCGCCGTAAGTCTAAAAGATACCCTAGACTCTCAAACTAAACTAAGTATTTATTACACACCTGGAGTGGCAGCAGTATCCAGTTTTGTGGCTAAAAATCCTGAAAAAGCCAAACAATATACTTGGCTTAGTAATAATGTGGCCGTGGTTAGCGATGGATCTGCAGTACTAGGTCTTGGCAACATAGGCCCATTAGGGGCACTACCAGTAATGGAAGGCAAGGCAATGTTATTTAAGTATTTTGCCAATATTGATGCTGTGCCGATAGTTTTGAATGTTCACTCTGCTGACGAAATAGTGGCTGCTGTCTGCGCCATTGCACCGAGTTTTGGAGGTATAAATTTAGAAGATATTGCCGCTCCTTTATGTTTTGAAGTCGAGGATCGAATTAAGGACATAGTTAATATCCCGGTAATGCACGACGACCAGCATGGTACGGCTATAGTAGTGCTAGCTGGACTAATCAATGCCATGAAAGTCACTAATCGCCAACTTAAGAATAGTAATTTCGTTATAGTAGGTTCAGGCGCAGCTGGTACAGCAGTTATTAAATTACTTTATAAATACTCCCGACCAAAGATTTTAGCAGTGGATAGTAAGGGTATTATTAGTAAAAATCGTAAAGATCTTAATGATCAAAAGAAAAAACTACTTAAATACACTAATCCGCACAATTTAAATGGTAGTTTAGAGGATGCCATCAAGAACGCTGACGTTTTTATTGGTGTTTCAAAACCAAACCTATTAACAGCAAAGATGATAACGCATATGGCTAAAAAACCAATAGTTTTTGCGATGGCCAATCCACTACCTGAAATTATGCCTGACATTGCTAAACAAGCCGGGGCAGCAGTAGTAGCCACTGGTCGAAGTGATTTTCCAAATCAAGTTAATAACGCCCTAGCCTTTCCGGGCATTTTTCGCGGAGCTTTAGATAACGGCGTAAACAAAATTACTGATGATCACAAAGTTGCCGCTGCTGAAGTTATAGCTAGTCTTGTTAAAAACCCTACAGCAAATAAAATAATACCTAGTGTTTTAGATAAGAAACTAGTTCCAGCAATTGCTAAAGTTATAAAATAGTGCTATTAATGTATCTTCTTATAGTGATAGTATTATTAAAATGTTTCCAAAAGTTGCTGAACGTTCTGAAAAACTATTAACTGAAGCTGCAAATCGATCTTTAGCTGAATCTTTGGTTATACGTGCCAATAAAGCCGCTTGCATTCGTATTCCGTACATTGGTGCCTTAGCGGTAACAAAAGGAGCACAAGCTCTAGTTGATGATAAGTGGTTCGACAAACTACTTGTAAGGCAGCCTTTAATCAGGTTGGGAGGCGGCTGCCAACAAATAGTTTTAACCGACTCTCGACAGTCTGATTTTGTGATTAAGGTTGACCGCTCCAGTTTAGATGATGCCGACGAAAAACTATCGGAGCACACTGAACGAATAAAAGAACAGTTAAAATTTTCAATTCAAAATTATACTAAACCGACATCTATGGATGCTTCGATTATTACTGCAGATTCTCCCTTCAAAGGCGACCATCGGCATTGCTTAGCCACCGTTCAACCGCGGGTTACTAATATGCATGACATGTTAAAAATCACGCCTAGCGATTGGACATTGTTACGGGATCGAAAGCCAGCGTTAAGTGAGCAACTGCAGGTATTCGTAGATGTAACAGATAAATTACTGAGAAACAGCGATAATCAATTACTGCCAGACTTCTTTGGTGTTAATAATTTAGTAACTGGTGATGTCGATAATCAAATGGGACTTTATCTTATTGACGATAGGCCGGTTACAAAACAGCATCTTGAAAACACTGGGCAAGAATTCGGTTGGGTGTCTTCCTTAGAACAATTTAAACTTAGGCTCCATAGATTGGGTGAATTGGCTACGGCAGCTTAGCTCAGCCAACAACTCGGTAAACTTCTTCAATTGCAGTTTGACCAGCGATCACTTTTAAAATGCCATCTTGAAGCATTGTGGTCATACCGCTTTTTATGGCGGCTGTCTCAATTTCTTCTGTAGTAAAGCTTCGGGCTTGTCGCAATAAGTTACTAACTTCACCTTCAATAGTCAATTGTTCACGAAGAGCCAACTGGCCACTAAAACCATATGGGTTTTCAGCCGAAGTACCAGGTTTATAGAGCGTCAGGTTATCTAAATTGGGCCTTTCAACTCCGCTTGGCAAAGATTCAATAATTTGTTTAATGCGAGTAGTAGTTTTTTCATCAGGCCGGTAAGGTTGCTTAATTTTATCGTCAAGTTTACGGATTAATCGTTGAGCCATAATTAAGCGTATAGCTGAAATAAATAAAGGATTTTCACCTATTATATCCATTAGCCTGGTTAAGGCTGCCGATGCCGAACTGGCGTGGAAGGTAGATAAGACCAAGTGTCCAGTTAGCGAGGACTGTAGAGCCGTCTTAGCGGTATCCATATCTCGAATCTCGCCTACCATAACTACATCCGGATCTAATCGAAGCACGGCTCTTAATTTATCGGCAAAGTTAGTCTCGCTACTAGTTTTAGAGGTTACTGAAATCTGAGTAATGCCGTCGAACTGGTACTCGACCGGGTCTTCTATAGTAATAATTTTACGTTCCTCGGTATTTAGTGAATTGAGAATTGAATATAAGGTGGTGGTTTTACCTGAACCGGTTGGTCCAACAGCCAGCAATAAGCCGCTAGGCTTATTAATAATAGCTTCAACAACTTGTCGTTCTTTTGCCGATAATCCCAACCTATCAAGTGTAAACATACTTTTATCCAGGTTAAACAAGCGCATTACGATGTCCATACCGTTTATGGCTGGTGCAGTTTCAACTCGCAAGTTTACATCCACCTCGGCTCCATCAGCCATTCGAACTTTTTGAGCGATATGACCCTGCTGAGCATCATTGGCCGACGTTGAAACGTTCCCAGCACTGGCAATAGCAGAAATTAGAATATGGCTTTTTTGCCGGCTTAAATTAACGACGGGGTGCAAAACACCATCGATTCTAAAACGGATCCTGACTAAATCTCGTTGGTTTTCTAAATGGATATCTGAAGCTTTTAAGCGATGTGCTTGACGTACAAGATAAGCCAGCATGTCATCGGCTCTAACTTGTTCCAAGGTTAGGGATACTTGTTTTACTAAATCTTGATTTCCGGCGTTATTTACGTTTATATCTTGGTATACAACTTGTTTTGGAGGATCATAAAGATGCATATAATCACGAAAGCCGGTATCTGAGATCAGTGCGAAGTTAATTTGTTGGTCAGCAAAACGTTGACGTAAATTATTCATTGTTTGCTGCGAGGTAGTGTTTGTTATTCCAAAAGTAATATTATGCGGATCGACATTAATCGGTATTACCCGCAATTGATATAGTTCAGCAATGCTAAGAATTTGACTAAATATACGCTTATCGGATATCTGCGAAGTATCAATATAAGTTAGAGCTAAAATCTGGGCTCGCCTGGCTGTTGAGCGTTCCTCATCTAAACGGGCGTCTTGAGACATAAGTACATTATAAATGCTAGCGTTTAAATCTTATATTATTTTAAGTCAATGCTAAAAAAGAAAAGGTGTTAGTATATTGTAAATAAAGAAGGTTATATCTTTAAAAATATGGTTAACATTGTATTAGTTGCTCATAATATACGCAGTGCTCATAATGTCGGCTCGTTGCTTCGAACTGCCGATGGATTAGGTGTAAGCAGTATATACCTTACTGGGTATACGCCTTACCCGCATTTACCAGGAGATAAACGCTTGCCACATTTGGCTAATAAACTCAATGCCCAGATTGCTAAAACGGCCTTGGGAGCTGAAAAAGTACTCAGAATTCACCACAGTTCAGATGTATTAAGTGTTATTGGAAAATTAAAAAGTTTAAAGTTCAAGATAGTTGCTTTAGAGCAAACAGCACAATCAGTTAGTTTAGTAGATTTTAATCCGACTCAAAAAATAGCACTAATTGTCGGTAATGAAGTTGAAGGTTTGGATTCAAGCATTGTTAAAGCCGTAGATCTATGTCTGCAAATACCAATGCTTGGTGTCAAGGAATCTTTTAACGTTAGTGTAGCCTCGGCCATAGCCTTATATAATATTCGATTTTCTTAAGTTAATAACGGGCAAAACTAAAGACTTTAGTTTTTAAGTATACGATAACCATAGCCATAAGCTTAGTGTTAGTTTATAATTAAGCAATTATGGCTGCCGGAGCGGCAACTCACCAACACAAAAGATACGGCAAACACCAAAAGCATACCAGGCCCTTTTTAAAAGTCTATTGGCCTTACATGCCACTGGCTGTGATTATAAGCATTGGTTTAATGGTTAGCGTTCTTTGGCAACCACGACTTAACAAGAACGTTCTGGCTTATGCTACATCAACTAGCATCAACGGTCTGCTCCAGTCTACAAATCAAAACAGAACGGCCAATGGTGTGGCAGCTCTTTCACTTAATGCATTACTAAATCAATCGGCTCAGGCCAAGGCCAAAGATATGGCCAACCGAAATTATTGGTCGCATAATACACCTGAGGGCAACCCACCTTGGGTTTTTATTACCCAAGCGGGTTATGATTATAAAACTGCCGGAGAGAATTTAGCCTATGGTTTTGCAACAAGTAACGATACTGTGACTGGATGGATGAATAGCCCGCCGCATAAAGCTAATTTACTCAATGCGGGATTTGTTGACGTAGGGTTTGGTATTGCAAGTTCAAGTAATTATCAAAATAGCGGACCGGAAACGATTGTAGTTGCTATGTACGGGGCACCACTTCATTCTGACGCAGCTATAGCTACATCATCAAATAGTTCAAATCAGAGTACCTCACCACCTCAAACTAAATCTGACATACAGCCAAATTCATCGTCCGCATCTGCTCCAGTAGTTGAGCCAACCACTAAAGCCATATCTCTAGCTGCCGCCTTAACTCATTATCCAATATCTTTGGTTGCATCTATTGTTTCAATCACTCTGCTACTTTCAATAATTGCGCTAGCAACACGCCATGCCCTAGCTATCCGTAAATGGCTAACCAAAGGTGAACGCTACGTACTACACCATTTTTTGTTTGACATCACGCTAATCAGTTTGATTGGGCTATGCGTTATAGTCAGCCAAGCTGCTGGATACGTAAAATAAACTTTAGTTCAATTTAACGTTTTCTTGGCCAACTAGTGTTTCAAGTTGTTTTAAAGTTTGAGTATTATTACTAATTCTGTTAGGTAATTTAATAGCTTTTTGATTTTGATTATCGCCAATTACTAGCACCACATCAGTTTGTCCGGTATGGCCATCGACGATTCGTTTGATAGACATAAGCGTAGCTTGGTCCTCGCTACTAGTTAGCCTTATATAAACACGCTTAACTGTATCCTGCCCATCTTTAATTGCTTCTTTACTTTGGATAAGCTCAGGATTTAATTCAGTCGCGGAGTCAACAATTACTTTAATTTCATCAGTTGTTCCATTTTGTCCACGACTGCTGGTTTTACCTTTGGCGATAATGATTTTGTCGCGCTGCCAAACGTCGGTATCTTCTTGATAAGCGTTTGGAAATAGTACTAGCTCAATGTCACCGGTTGTGTCGGCCAATCTTACAAATGCCATGCGCTGCCCGTTTTTTGTGGTAATCTCTCTAACACTTGAAATAACACCGCCAACAGTTACTAGACGGCCTTCAGTTTGGTCTTTAAGTGACACCAGCGGTACTGATTGCTTTGCTAATAATTCCTTATAGTTTTCAAGAGGATGCTGCGATAAATAAATACCAAGTAATTCACGTTCCCATTGCAGCCTTTGATTTTGATTATAGACCGGCCCATCTTTATTTAAAACTAGTTGAGGTATGATCGACTCTTCAGTGTCACCAATGCCACCAAATAAGTCCGTCTGACCACTATCCAATTGCTTTTGGGTACGACTGGCAAATGCCATTAAATTATCCAAACTATTAATTAATTGACTTCTGTCTAAGAAACTATCAAAAGCACCAGCTTTAATTAAGGCCTCAATTGCTTTACGGTTAACAACTCTGGAATTAACTTGGCTAAAAAAACTTTCAAGATTTTTAAACTGTCCTTGCCGTTCGCGTATCCTAAGTATTTCCTCAACAGCAGCACTACCAACGTTTTTTACTGCTGCTAATCCAAAACGAATTTTATTTTGGTTTGGCACAACTGCAAATTCCAAAAAAGATTCATTAACGTCTGGAGGTAGTACCCCAATGTCCATATGTTCACACTCATTGATTTCTATGGCTAACCGATCGGTGTTATCAAAGTCACTGGTCATTAATGCAGCCATAAAAGCATCCGGAAAATGAGCCTTTAGATAAGCCGTTTGATAGGCGATCATACCGTAACACGCCGCGTGAGCCTTGTTAAAACAATAAGCTGCAAAGTCTTCTAACTGACTCCAGAATTTCTCCATTAGATGTCGGTCAGCACCAACTTTTTTTATGGCGCCTTCAATGAAATCGTTTTTAAGTTTGGCCAACACTTCGGGATCTTTTTTACCAATTGCCTTTCTTAATGTGTCAGCCTGCCCACCACTAAAGCCACACATTTCTTTACTAATTTGCATGACCTGTTCTTGGTATACAATTATCCCATAAGTATTTTTTAACGCCGGTTGCATGGCGTCATGAATATAACTAATCTTCTTTTGACCGTGTTTACGGGCGATAAAATCGTCTATCCACTGCATTGGCCCCGGTCTATATAAAGCTACCATGGCAATAATGTCATCAAATATCGTCGGTTTAAGTTGTTTAAGGTATCTTTTCATGCCGGCTGATTCAAATTGGAAAACGCCTGTAGTATCGCCTTTTTGCAATAGTTCAAATGTTTGAGTGTCGTCCAGTGGTATAGCGTTAATATTAATTTCTTTTTGATTTACCCTTTTAATTATACGAAGAGTGTTTTTAATAATAGTGAGGTTAGATAAGCCTAAGAAGTCTATTTTAAGAAGACCGATGTCTTCAATTGGCCCCATAGAATATTGCGTAGCAATGACACCTTTTTGGGCCATTTCTAAAGGTGCGTAGTTTACGATATCTTCTGGTGCAATTACTACTCCGGCTGCATGCACTCCATGTGAGCGAATCGTCCCTTCCAGTTGAATAGCTAAATCAAATACCCGCTTAGACTGTTCATTTTCCCGGTAAGCAGATTTCAGCTCTGAATTGTCAAGTAAAGATTTCTGCAATGGAATATGACGTCCTTGAATTGGTGGGGGAATCAATTTGGCATACCTGTCGGCTTCGGCATATGGAACCTGTAAAACTCTAGCAACATCACGTACAGCGTTACGGGCAGCCATCCGTCCAAAAGTTACTATGTTAGCCACGCGCTCCTTACTATATTTTTCAACACAGTACTGGATAACTTGATCACGATGAGAGTCTTGGATATCTATATCAAAATCAGGCATACTGATTCGATCAGGATTTAAGAAACGTTCAAACAACAAGTCGTATTTCAAAGGGTCGAGCTCGGTAATTCTTAAAGCATAGGAGATTATTGAGCTAGCCGCACTGCCACGTCCTGGTCCGAAAACAATTCCCCTATCTTTACCCCAATTAATAAAGTCGGCAATTATTAAGAAAAAAGCATTGAATCGCATTTCATTTATAACATTTAGTTCATACTCAGCTCGAACAATAATTTCTGTACTTAACTTCTGCTTTGCTTCATCTTCTTTTAAAACTGCTATCTGTTTTTCATCAATCCCGACATAACGCCAAGCCAATCCTTGGTAAACTAAAGTTCTCAAATGGCTCTTTTCAGTTGCTCCTCTTGGAACTTTGAATTTGGGGATTAAAATTTTACCTAACTCGATATCTACATTACAAAGATCGGCAATTTTTTTTGTATTTGTTATTACTTCGGGATAGTCTTTTCCCCAGCGTTTAATAACTTGTAGTGGGTCGGTAATATGCAGTTCAAAGTCTTTTAAAGTTAGTCGATTCGAATCATTTAGAAAAGAACCAGTCTGGACGCAAAGTAAGATTTCATGTGCTTCTTGATCGGAATGGTTTAAGTAGTGAGCATCACAAGTTACAACACATGGTATATTTAGCTCTTTAGACAATTTGAATGTTTGTTCAGTAACCAGAACTTGTTCCTGCCACATACTGGAATGTTCTGGATGACCATGATCTTGTATTTCAAGGTAGTAACGATCCTTAAATACAGACCTATACCACTTAGCAATATCCAAAGCTTGTTTGTATTGATTTTGCCTCAGTGCATCACTTACTTCGCCGCCAATGCAGCCACTTAAAACAATTAATCCGTCACTATATTTTTGGAGTAATTCATGATCGATTCTAGGCCGGTAATAAAAACCTTCTAAATTAGCGACTGTAGACAACTTCATTAAGTTTTGATAACCCTGGTTATTCATTGCCAATAGTGTTAAATGAAATGGATTTTTGTCTTTAGCCGGGTCTTTGTCGGTATGAGACCTTGGAGCTACATAAGCTTCAATACCAATTATTGGCTTTATTCCGGTTCCCTTAGCCGCTTTATAAAATTCAATAGTTCCAGATAAAGTGCCATGGTCGGTAACAGCTATCGACTCCATGCCCATTTTTTGGACGGTTTGGACCATAGCTGGTATTTTCGTTAAGCCATCAAGCAAACTGTACTGCGTATGATTATGCAGATGTACAAAACTACTTGGCTTTAATTTTGATTTAGCCATTATTCCCCATTAACAAATCATATATTAATTGATTATCTAGCAGATTTAATAATTAAGATTTTAGTTTTTTGTTCTTAGGATGTCGGTTTATCTTTAGCTAAATACTTTTTCAGACTATCTAAAGATTTCTTGACTTGATCTACGGCCTTTTGTAAATCCTTGTCATCGGCATCACCGTCGTGTAAGGCTGATAAAATTTCGCGAGCTTTTTCTTTAGATAGCTTTGCGCTAGCCACGCTTGCGATAAACTCTTTGCTGGCATTGGATTTCATTTGTTTTAATTCTGTGGTCGCTTTATTTAATAAACTGTCTAATTCACTATGAAGATGTTTTAGTGTTTTTTCGGCCTCAGTTTTTGTTTTTATGGCTTTATCACTTATATCTTTTCTAGTCTCTTTACCGCTTTTCGGAGCAGTTAATAGTCCCGCAATATAGCCAGCGATGGCGGCAATGATAGCGCCAAAGGCAATTTTTTTGGTCTTATCTTTCATTTTAGTCACCTCCTTTTTTACTATTACGATCTCTAAACACACCAACAATATTGGATATTAATTTAACGACGGCCGATGCAGAACCAGTTTTTTGAAAGAACTCGCCAACATGCTGAGCTTGATCAGTTAATCTTTCAGCTTTTTGGGTTATTTGTTTTATATGATTAATGATCTGGATAGTTTTGTATAAAACTACAATGGTCAAAATTAAAAATATCGCCAAGAACGACGATAAAATAATTAACAATACACTCTCTGCAGTACTCATAGGTCTATTATACAGCAAATCTAATTAAGTTTTTGACGTATCATGTCTTGAACGATTTGTGGGTTAGCTTTACCATGGCTCTGTTTCATTACTTGTCCAACTAAAAAGCCGATGGCTTTAGCTAGGCCGTTTTTTACATCTTGAGCTGCTTGATAATTCTCTTTAATCACTTTTTCAACCAGTTTGCTAATCTCAGTTTCGTCAGAAACTTGTATCAAATTTTGCTCTTTGGCAATTTTAAGCGGATCATCCCCACCCTTAAGTAAATACGACCAAATTTGTTTAGCAGCCGTGGAACTTACTTCACTAGTTTCTACCATTTTAGATAACTGAATTGTCGAAGCAGGGTCGATTGGCTTTAGACTTGCCTCTATTGTTTCTTCAGATTCAGTATCTAACGAGTTAACAAACCAATTAGCGATCCGTTTGGCGTGTGTTTTTCCGAACCGAGACATAATATCGTTTATTAGTAAGGCATTACTTGGAATAGCTATCAAAGTTTCGACCGCTGACTTATTTAAACCGATGTTTTCGAATTTTACTCTTAATTCAGACGGCATCATTAACATCGATTTTTTTATATCTTCTACATATTTGACGTTCAGCTCAATCGGCGGTAAATCTGGTTCAGGCATATAACGATAGTCATGGGCTTCTTCTTTACCACGCTGGCTAAGTGTTTTTTGTTTAGCCTCATCCCAGCCACGAGTTTCTTGAACAATTTTTTGACCTTTTTCAAGTTGTTCGATTTGTCGATCAATTTCATATTGGGCGGCTTTTTCAACAGTTTTAAAAGAATTTAGGTTTTTAGTTTCAGTTCGAATTCCCAATTTTAAATTTTGGCTAACGCTTACATTAACATCAAACCGCATATTACCGTGATATAAATCAGCATCAGAAATATCCGCATATTTAACTAGTAAATAAAGTTCACGGACATATTGCTTAGCTTGTTCTGCGGAATGCATGTCAGCTTCAGATACAATTTCAAGTAACGGAGTCCCAGCCCTATTTAAATCGACCAGAGAGTAGTCTTTGCCGGCAGGATGAGTATTCTTGCCGGCATCTTCTTCAATTTGGACGCGGTTAATTTGGATAGGTTTGCTGCTGGAGCTTATTGTTATATGACCGCCTTTAATAATCGGTTGACTCAATTGGCTAATTTGATAGCCCTTCGGTAAATCCGGGTAAAAATAATGCTTACGTTCAAAAATACTGTATGGCTCAGGTTTGGTATTTAAAGCAAAGGCCATCTTCACTGCCAAATCGACAGCTTTTTGGTTTAGTACCGGCAAGGCTCCAGGCATTCCTAAACAAATATGACTAATAAGCGTATTCGGACTAGCTTTACGAGCATCATTACTTACCGCTGAGAATAACTTTGTAGCCGTTTTTAATTGGACATGACATTCAATACCAATGGTTGTTTTATATTTTTTTCTGACAGATTCACTTATCATAGAGAATACCTAAGTCACCCAGGGCTTGTCGCACACCCAATAAAGACTTTTTAGCTTCAGCTTCACGAATACTTAAATCTGAATCATTTAATAATTTTTTAGCCAGATTATGGGCATACCAAACGCTGTCATTATCCTTAAACCGTCGTTGTGCTGAAACCAACCTTTCACCCATGGACCGACCTTTAATATGTTTTTCCTTAAGGGCGTTGTCCAATAATTTGTCGGCATTAATTACAGCAAGTATCCAAGTTTCTTTGCTAGCACATAAGCGTTGGATATTTAGCCACTTTTCTCGGAAACGTTGTGGCTGGTTGCGTCTAAGTTTAAGTTTTCTAACTGCTAATAATATAGCTCCAACAATAAGTATAAAAACTAAGCTGGTAGTAACTATTAATAAAATTCTCATGAGATTACCTTTTCGGCCGCTTTAGCAAAGGCAAGTAATTGCTTGTCTTTTTTTTGAGCAGCCATAATTTGTAGTCCTACAGGTAATTTGCCTATAAAACCGCTTGGCAAGTTGATAGCTGGGATACCAGTTAAATTAGCTGCCACAGTCATAATATCGGTTAAGTACATTTTTAAAGGACTACTATGCTCGCCAATTTTAAATGCCGTAGTTGATGCCGTAGGTCCGATTAGAAAATCTACATTTTTAAAAGCCTGGCTAAATTCTTTTATAAGTTTCGTTCTGACAACTTGGGCTCGTCTGTAATAGGCCTCGTAATAGCCACTGCTAAGTACATAAGTACCAATTAAAATCCGACGTTTATTCTCATAATTAAATCCTTCACTACGGGCTTTAGTATAGCTTTCAAATAGATCCTTTGCACCCGGCGCACTTAAACCGTACCTTTGGCCGTCGTACCGACTCAAATTGCTACTTATTTCAGCCGGACAAACTATATAGTACACGGCTAAAGCTAGGTGTAAAGATGGTAGGCTGATCATTTCAATTTTAGCACCGGCTATTTTGAGTTTTTGTATGACTGATTCAATTTGACTTTTAACCCGGGCGTCCAAACCAGAAGCTAAGTATTCTTTAATTACACCTATTTTAATTCCCTTAAGCTTAATATCATCGGCAGATGTAACATAACTTGATTCATCCCGATCAATTGTAGTGGCGTCTAGCACATCCTTACCAGCAATAACATCGAGCACTAAAGAACTATCATCGACCGTACGCGTTATAGGTCCAATTACGTCAGTGCTACTAGCCATCGCGATAACGCCTGAGCGCGAAACCAGGCCATAAGTTGGTTTATAGCCTATGGCACCGCAAAAGCTTGCCGGTAAACGTATCGATCCGCCAGTGTCGGTACCTAGCGCAAACGGAACTATATCTAGCACCACCGCGGCTGCCGATCCACCACTACTTCCACCAGGCACGCGCGACTTGTCATGGGGGTTGTGAGTTGTGAAAAAATCACTGTTTTCGGTACTGCTTCCATGCCCAAAAGCATCTAAATTGGCCTTGGCAACACAGATTGCACCCTCGGCTTCTAATCGTTCGATAACGGTTGCTTGATAAGGAGCATCAAAATTTTTAAGTATATTACTGGCTGCGGTTGTTTTGGCACCAAATGTCAAAAAATTATCCTTAGCGATAAAAGGTACACCGGCTAAGCGACCGACAGCTTGTCCCTGACTGACTTTTTTATCTATAGTTTTAGCTCGTTGCTGGGCTCTTTCGGTGGTAGTGGCGATGATTGCTTTATACTCATGAGCTTCTTTTATCGATCTAAGTGCTTTATTAACCAATTTTTCAGCTTTAAGCTCAGATTTTTGGACCTTATTAGCAATATCGCTAACTGCTAACCAACTTGCCATTAAAGAACTCGCTTTACTTTAATATAATTTTTTTCTACCGCTGGTAGGTTTTTTAACAATTCTTTCGGTGAGGCTTGATAATTAATAATTTCATCTGGTCGAGTTACATTTTTTAAGCCAGTAACTTGATAGGTTGGATCTAAGTTGGCAATATCTACAGATTGTAATTGTTCAACGTAACCCAGTATCTCACTTATTTCTTGAATAAAATTATTAACTTCGGCATCACTTAGCTGTAGGCGAGCTAGCCGTGCCAATTTTAATACCTCATCTCTAGTAAGTTTCGCCATTAACTAAAAATTATAACAGAAAGCAAGCTGTAATTTCGTCTTTGGCGACTATACCCTCAAGCCAAGTACGAAAGACTCGGTTGAGCCATGAGTAAGGGTATAATTCAGACTATGCGTACTACCTATAACATATATCGGCTCACGATATATGTTGATAACGATATAAATAAATTAAATAAAAAAATCCAATTACCTTAAGGGATAAAGGGAACCGTATCGTTTCAAAAAAGGTCACACGCTAAAGTACTGTAATCGGATCAGACACTGGCAAAGTTATGAAAAGACCTCTGAATATTTCGATACTGCGGTTGCAGAGAATTATTTGAAAGTTAATAAAGGCTTAGTTACGGTTGGTGAGTCAAAAGGAAGACGACTATTCGATGGATGGCGGCTTTTTCCTTACGGTTTATTTAGAGAGGCATGGGACAATGATGGGTCATTTCTAAAAGCTCTTCATGGATATTAGCTCGCTTTACCATTTCGTAGGCATCAGTGATATATTGACGAGATTTTTTAATATTATTGGCCATACTTTCCTCCCAAGTAAGTATATGACAACTAGATTGTTATCGAAAACGACTGTAAATGAATGGTGATCTAAAAAGACTTATAAGCGCAGGGTGCAACAATCTGTGGCGGGTGGCAAAGGCGGCTTACTGCATCATGGTGGACATTGTTGGGCTAGGTCATGGGCTTGCAGCCGGCGGCGATTGTGCCTAGGTAGGCTTGGACGATAACTAACGGAGCGTGAGGAGAGTAGTCGGCGTAACCATAGCTGCACAGCACCGGCCAAGTTTGGGAGCCGACGATACCATCGACTTTTAATATATTTTTGTGAGCAGCTTGGAAAGCGCCAACAATCAAAGCGGTGGATGATCCATACTTACCATCAACCTTCAGCATTATGGGCGGGTTTCCGGCAAAATGATAATAATAATTTGCCCCATTTAGCATATACTGAATATCTGAGACGCAGGCACCACTACTTCCTTGTCTAAATGTAGAGTTTATGCAGTGTGGTGTCGCTGCAAAACTCTTAAATACAATAACCGATCCTACGAGCCCAAATGTGACGGCAAATGCCGTTATTTTCTGCCATTTTTTCCACTTATTTAAGTTTATTAATTTTCTGGCATTAGACTTGCTAGTTTTAGTGCGGCTTTTTTTATTTGGCATCGCTAAACGTTTCCTGTATTAAGTGGTTATTGTTATATACAATTATAATCCTTTATTAGAATACTGCTGTCAAACCGCTTGTGGATAATAAACCTACATCCAAAAACACCTATATCGAAGAACTTCGAGACTATCCCTTGACGTCAAGGGACAGTCTCGTCGTCTTTTGAGTTGACAATATTATAAAATAGTTCTATGCTAAGCTTAATAATTAAAGAATAAAAAATGGTAGCAATTGCGCAAATCCAACCCGCCGATTGCCCGACCCTACTAGCCGAGCCAATAGCTGAGATTGTTAATACTCCAGATATTCAAAAGGCCCAAGACCAATCCTTAATGCAAACAGCGCGGATAATTGGCAGCCAAACTGTCTACCAACTTAACACCAATATTTTGTCAAGTTATCCTAACTCCGATAATCCATATGAAGTTATGTTTTACGGAGGAATTGAACTTATTAAACTGCCAGCCAGAAAAATGCTGCATGCTGCTGATGCAGTTTTAAAAATTACGTTAGGTATTGAACACTTAGCCCTTCCAGTTTAAAGACTTTAAAGTTTGGATTTTATATCAGCAATAATGTCGCGCAGTTCTGCAGCTTTTTCAAATTCTAGATTAGCGGCAGCTAAATCCATTTGACCAGTTAGGTCCTTTATTAAGTGATTATATTCGTCCTTTGGAATTTTATTAAGATCTAGTTTGGCTTTTTTAGCTTCTTCTGGTAGATCAGGGCGTAGACCTTTTTCAATCTGTTTGGTAATACCTACTGGTTTCTGGCCATGTTTTTTGTTGTAAGTTTCTTGAATTTTTCGTCTACGATTTGTTTCATCAATTGCCCGTTGCATACTGCCTGTAACCGAAGCGGCATACATCAGAACACGACCGTTTTCGTGACGTGCGGCTCGGCCGATTGTTTGAATTAAAGCCTGTTCACTGCGTAAGAAGCCTTCTTTATCGGCATCTAAAATTACTACTAAACTAACTTCCGGTAAATCAAGCCCTTCACGCAAAAGATTTATACCGACCACCACATCATAAATACCTAAGCGAAGATCACGTAAGATGTCGGTCCTCTCTAGAGTTTCGACTTCACTATGCAAGTAAGTAACTTTAATGTTTAGTTCTTTTAGATATTCAGTCAGATCTTCTGACATGCGCTTAGTTAATGTCGTTACCAGAACTCGCTGATGAAATTCAACATTTGATCTTATTTCGGCGATAAGGTCATCGATTTGGCCTTCGATTGGTCTTACGTCAATCTTAGGATCAAGTAACCCAGTGGGGCGAATAATTTGCTCAGCTGGTTTGGGAGAGTGGCTAAGTTCAAAGTCAGCTGGAGTAGCACTAACATAAACTACCCTATTAATATGCCTCTCAAATTCTGTGAAAGTTAAAGGACGATTATCTAAGGCACTTGGTAGTCTAAAACCATAGTCTACTAAAACTTGTTTACGAGCCTGGTCACCGTTATACATACCGCGGACTTGAGGTATTGTCATATGTGATTCATCGACAAACATCATAAAATCATCTGGATAATAATCGAGTAGTGTAGCAGGTTGCTCTCCAGGAGAGCGATTTGTTAAATAACGGCTATAGTTTTCAATACCTTTAACAAAACCGGTTTCTTCCATCATCTCTAGATCAAAGCGGGTGCGTTGTTCTAGGCGTTGGGCCTCCAATAGTTGCCCGTTGGACTTAAACAAAGCTAGTCTTTGTTCAAGTTCTTTCTCAATTTTACCAAGTGCCAGTTTTAGTTTTTCGCCAGGTGTAACGTAGTGGCTACCGGGGAATATTTTTATGGACTCTACAGAATTCAATATTTCACCAGTTAAAGGATCAATTTTGGTCATCCGCTCGACTTCATCGCCAAACAGTTCCACCCGGTAGGCAAGTTCTTCACCAGCTGGGAATATATCGACTACATCACCGCGCACCCGAAATGTCGAACGATGAAAGTCGATATCATTACGCTGGTACTGAATATCGGTTAGTTGTCTGAGTAATTTATCGCGCACCCGCCTTTCGCCACGATTTAATTTAATTGCCATGTTACTGTAATCTTCTACTGATCCAATGCCATAGATACAGCTGACACTAGCAACAATAATTACGTCACGCCTAGATAACAATGCATCGGTAGCGGCATGTCTAAGACGATCAATTTCTTCATTAATATCACTATCTTTTTCAATATAAGTATCAGTCCTTGGCATATAAGCTTCCGGCTGATAATAGTCAAAATAACTAACAAAATAATGAACAGCATTTTTTGGGAAATATTTTTTAAATTCCGTGTAAAGCTGAGCTGCTAATGTCTTATTATGGCTTAGTACTAGCGTTGGTTTCTGAATATTTTGAATAACATTAGCCATTGTAAAGGTCTTGCCACTGCCGGTTACCCCCAACAAAACTTGTTGATTGACATTTTTCTGTAAATTATTGGTTAGTTGGGTGATAGCTGATGGTTGATCGCCGGTTGGTTTATAATCACTAGTTAATTTAAACTTGCTCACCTAGATAGTTTAACAGCTAATATTTTAGTTGGCTCAAGCGTAAATATCTGGGTAACGGGCGTTTTCAACGTCCATCAGTTGGATTAACCGGTTAAGCAAATCATCTGAGTTATCGCTAAAAATTACATTACGGTTAGATTCCCTACCAGCGGCCTTTAAAATATCATCAATAAATTCTGTGGTACCGCCAGCGCCCAGTAGAAAACCGATAGGTGTATCAGTTTCAAGGGCAATTACTGCCTCGTGTAAAGTACCCAGTCGCCCACCGATGCTAATAACAGCGTCTGCTGAATTAATTAAAAAAGCATCCCGCCCTACGTAGTGCATACCGGTGTATAAAATTGCATCATATGGTCTTATAGGTAAACGGTATTTAACTACATGCTCTATTTTAGTGCGGGCAGGGCTAATCCCTAAGCTCATGGCGCCACCAGCTTGCTTATAGGCTTGAGCGGCAATAAGTGGTAATCCGCTGGTAGCACCTGTCAACAAAGTATGACCACCTTTAGCGATGGCTAAACCGCTGTCGTGGGCTAGGTTTTTACCAAGTTCGACGCTTTCACCTTTAGCAGAGCCAGAGACACATATTTGATACATCTCCTAAGCCTCAGCACTAACTATATGATTTGAAATCTCTAGATTATCGGAATCGCTATCAATTTGTTTGGATATATTGTTTACTAAGTTGTCTTGTTCCATATAACGGGCATATAGTTCAGCGGTTAAGCTATCTTTAAAGTTATATACACACTGCTTGCCATAGGCTAGTTGATTACAAAAACTAGCTGAATTATCGGCCAGTCCTAGCGGTATTGGTTGACCGTCTTTAAAGGCAGCAACAAAGTCCATATCTTCCCAAAACTTTAAGGCTGGTTCAAGTCGATATAAAGTCTCCTCGGCACTTTTCCAGGCCAAGTCTTCGGTTTGCACATATGGTTCAAAGATTTCAGGGTGACGCTCAGCCGATATTCGACCAAAATATCGCTGCATAGTTCGCCAAGTCAATTGCTGGCCAGCAACATTAAGGCTCACAGCTTTATTGCTATTGATAGTAGCAGCTAAAATAGCCCCAAAATTAGGTTTTACCTGTTGCAGTTTGAAATAAGCACTATAAAATCGTACTTCATTAATATAACTAAGTAGTAAAGGTAATAACGCGATGGTGAATCCATTTAAGCGCTTAACGGGCATCGGTAAAACAACCACAATTCCCATTTCTTTAAGATTAGTAACGTTTTGTCTTTGGCTATAGACAAAGTCCTGAGCTAACATCCCCCATTGTTTTGGGTTTAAACTGATGATTTTTATTCTCCGAGTTTCAAAATCACTGGAGGTTAACTGTTTATAGGTTGATACAAATTTTTTAATCCAGCTAGTTGATTCAATTAAGCGTAGAGCAGCGTAAAGTTCATTTATATTCTCGCGCTTTATCATAGAATCGATTGATCGGTAGCCCAACTGCTTCATTACTTTCTTCGGTGGTTTGTCTTTAAGCAAACGCTTGGCAACGCTAGCCTTAATTGCCCAGCAATTTCTTGGTATCGACAATTTTTGAACATAGTTAATGATTAAAGGTAACATTTCCTCTACATTGTCGGGATCCTGCCCGGCAATAGCACTGGCTAAAAATTGGTTATGTTTAGCCGTCAATATTTGCAAAGCGGTATATAATTCTTGACCGTTTGTGTCGTTAGGGTCAAGTCCCAGCTCTTTGGTTTTTTGACGAACTTTTTCAGCAATATACGATATCAACCGGACATCAACATCTGGGTAACCATTGTCACGCTCTAGTTGGCGCAACTGATTTGTGTATATAGGCTCAGTGGCACCCATCAACTCTGACAGAACATGTGACATACTTAGATTTAGATTAGCATAAGAAGTACTTTTAAAAAATCAAATTGACGATGGTTTATACCAATCAGGCGATCTTTTGAGAAGACTTTCAAGTTCTGGTTCGGTTAATAAGCCACTTTGAGCACCAACTTGTTGGACAACACTCATTGAATTTATTGGGGCCCACTGTAAAGCTCCTTGGATATTATTACCTTTAATTAAGGCCGCCACAAAGGTTGAAGCAAAAGCATCGCCGGCGCCAGTTCGTTCAAATGGCGGTTTAGGATCGGGGTAAGCCAGCATTTTAAGCCGGACTTGTTGATCAGAAGCATAAGCACCGTTTGGTCCGTCAGTAATAACTACTATTTTTGGCCCTAAATGATGAAGCTTTTCCAGCAAATCATTGATGTTGCGGTGGTCACCACCTCCAACTTTGGCAGCCTCTTGGCGATTTAATATCAATACTTCTGTACGTTTATATATTCGTTCTAATCGATGCGTGCCAGCCTCCATTTGAAATGTACCGGGCTGGAATGCCAGTTTAACTTCAGCGTGTTTTTCTAACCAATCAGCTAGTTCGTCGTGAAAATCCAAAGCATTTTTACTTATTGAACTAAAGTATAACCAGCGAGGGATTTCGTCTGGTCTGAAATGTGGCCAAAAGTAATCGTACTCTTCGTGCTTTATTAATATAGTCCGCTCCTCTTTATACCAAAGCACATAATGATAATTGCTTTTCTTATCAGGATTGATATGCACAAAACGGCTATCGACTTTGTTTTTATGAAGTGATTGAATCATTTCACGTCCGTAAGTATCTTCACCGACATTAGTTACAAAGCCACTTTTTAGGCCAAGCCTGGCAAAGCTAACGGCGGCGTTAGCGGCATTGCCAACGCCTGGGATAATTTCAGCGTAGTCAAAAGGTACTTTTGTGGCAAACGGCATTGCCAGCCAATCACCGTCTTGGTTGGTGTAAGTATGCGCTTGATCTTCTAATAGTTTAATAAAGGCATCCGTAACAATGTCACCTACTGAAACTACATCTGGTACCTGGTAAGCCATCGTCCCACCGCTTTCTTAAATTTTACTTTGCTTGTATTGTGTCATAAGTATATGTAACCAAGCAAACTACTTATGGCAAGGCTTTGCCAGTTGAATTAAACATATCTATTTTAGATTCGACTACTTTTTGAACAGCCTCAATCACACTATTCATTAGTTTTACGACTGCATATTCCGAGGGATTATCGCGTAGTACTTGCTCCAAAGTTTGGCGGTAAGCCATGCGCATATCGGTATTAATATTTACTTTACTGACACCAATTTTAACAGCATCAATAAAATAATGTTCTGGGGTACCGCTACCACCGTGAAGGCTAATATTACAGCTAATCACATCTCGAATACGCTGAAGTAACTCAAGATCTAGCATTTTAGGCACTGGATAATGACCATGTAGGTTACCTACAGCTGCCGCGTATGTGTCAATCCCAGTAGCCGCCACAAAGGCTTTAGCACCTTCGGGTGTGCTAAACGACTTCTTTATCTCTTCATAGTTAATTTTCTCTGTGTAGACATTAGAACTACCACCAAAGTAATGAGGCTCACTTTCTACTAAAGCGCCAGTTAGCTTGGCGGCTTCGACAACTTTTTTAGTTTCAACTATAATTTGTTCCTCAGCAGCTTCGTGATTGGACTGAGAAATATCAATATGAATGAATTCAAAACCAGCCTCAATACCATTAATTGCATCTTCTACTGATGGTGAGTGGTCTAAATTTACATACATTTCAAGACCAAAATCAGCCTTATAGTTGTCAACCATATCGCGTAAATTGTCTAGGCCAAGAGCATCTACTTCGCCTTTACTTACTTCCACTAATACCGGAGCATTTTTAGCTTTGGCGGCTTTACATACTGCTATTAAAGTCTCTTGGTTGTCTAGATTAAAAGCACCTAAAGCAAAATGCTCATCTCGAGCACGTTGCATTGTCTGGCGGGCTTTTTGACAATTCTGTCTAATTTGTCTAAGGGTCAGCGGCATCGATCTATCCTTTTCTTTTTGCCATTAATGCGTGGGCGGTTAATATAATGCTTTTAGCGGTAAGCCCAAAATGCTCCATTAGCTCTTCGGGGTCTCCTGACTCGCCGAAGTGATCTCTTACACCAATACGTTTTAAGATTGTTGGGTGTTCTTCTCCGAGTAGTTCAGCTACTGCGCTACCTAGCCCACCATTTATCTGACCCTCTTCGGCTGTAATTACGGCAGCGGTTTTACGTGCACTGCGCAGAATTGTTACGGCATCTAAAGGTTTAATAGTCGGGCAATGAATGACTTCTGTATCAATGCCATCTTTATATAGTTTATCGGCAGCAACTAACGCATGATAGGTCATTGTCCCAGTGCTAACTATAGTAACATCAGTGCCAGCCGTATAAACATAAGCTTTACCGATATTAAACGGTGTTTTAGGTGTGCTAATAATCGGCGTCGCTTCTCTTGCTAATCGCATATAGGTAGGGTGTTGTTTGTCACTCGCGATCGCTAAAGTGGCTCTTTCTGCCTCCAAAGAATCACCTGGTGCTATTACGATCATATTAGGTAAAGACCGCATCAAGGCAATATCTTCCAACATTTGATGAGTGGCGCCGTCTGGTCCAACCGACACCCCAGCATGTGATCCGATTATCTTAACTGGCTGATTATTAAGAGCAATGGTTGTACGTATCTGCTCCCAGTTGCGACCCGGGCTAAAGGCAGCGTAACTACTAACAAATGGTATCTTTCCCATAGCTGCCATACCAGATCCTACGGTAACTAAGTTCTGTTCAGCCACACCCACTTCAATAAATCGCTTAGGAAATTGTTCTTTAAATAAATGCATGTTAGTGGACTCTGTTAAATCAGCACATAAAGCTACAACGGTTTCGTCAATTTGTCCGGCTTTAAGTAGCCCCCGACCAAATCCTTTGCGAATAGCTTCCTTAGCTAAATCTTTTGCCATAATATTACTGGCTAGGTTAGTATCCACTATTGGTGCTCCGACTTTATCTTGCCACCAAGTGTCCTTAGTTCATCAAGAGCTTTTTTAGCCTCTTGCTCATTTGGTGGTTTACCATGCCAGTGAAAGTCATATTCCATAAAATCTACGCCCATACCTGGCACTGTGTGAGCGATAATCATCGTCGGTTTTTCTATTATTGCTCGGCCCATTGCACAAGCATCGATTATGGCCTCAATGTTGTTGCCATCAATTTCAACTACATGCCAACCAAAGGCTTCCCATTTGGCTTTTAAATCTTCAAGTGGCATAACTGTTTCGGTTGGACCATCAATTTGTATGTTGTTTCGATCTGTTATGGCAATTATATTGTTTAGATGGTACTTGCTGGCTAACATGGCAGCCTCCCAAGTGTTGCCCTCATCTTGCTCTCCATCGCTCATTACCACGTATACCCAACGGAATTTGTTCTGATCCAAGCGTAGCGCTAAGGCCATACCTACAGCTTGACTTAAACCTGAACCCAGCGGTCCACTAGTTGTTTCGAGACCTGGTAAACGCTGACGCTCCGGATGGCCCTGTAGGCGCGAGCCAAACTTTCGCAATGTCAGAAGTTCTTTACGATCAAAATATCCCACGTGGGCCATAGTTGCATAGCGCACTGGCACGCAATGCCCATTACTTAACACTAAGATGTCTCTTTGATCCCAATCCGGATTCTTTGGATCTTGTTTTAAAATATCAAAATAAAGGGCCGTAAAAATATCGGCCAGTCCTAGCGGTCCAGCACTATGCCCACTACCGGCTGCTTCCAGCATTTTAATGATATCTTGTCTAATATCATTAGCTATTTGCTGAAGATCTTCAATTGTTTTCTTGTTGCCCACTGTTTTGATCCACTACTTCTTTAAGCATAGCATAAGCGTGAGCTGGGTCATCGGAGCGATGGATGAATCCGCCAACATTTAATACATCAACGCCGCCACTGATTAAAAGTTTGGCATTACTACCATTGATACCGCCATCCCATCCAATTTCCAGATCTGGTTTCAATGTTTTAAGTCGCCTAACTTTATCAAGTAGTTCCAAATCGGCATGGCCTCCAAAACTACCGAGCTCACCGCTAAATATTAATACGTGGTCGATCAATTCAAGAACTGGTGCAATAGTCGAAACTGCTGTAGGTTTTAACAGCGTGACACCTAATCTTATATGATTAGCTTTTAAGTCTTCTGCTAGCTCAAAAAAATTACCTTCGGCCTCGGCATGAATAATTACCAAGCTTGGCTTAAGCTCAATTATTTGTTTTAGACTATCTATAGGTCTTTGATACATTAGGTGTATATCGGTGGTTATACCTACTGGCCACCAAACTTCCGGTATAGCTACTGATTCATGTCGAGTAAATTTGCCATCCATTAGATCAATATGGATCCTTTGAGCAAATGATGCCACACGCTCCATCTGCTTCTTGTAAACCTCCACCGTGCCAGCTGTAACTGTAGGACAAATAATGGCCATATTAGCCAAGCTCATCCAACTCTTGGTTGCGCCGAATATACCTGGGTGCTGCTGCAAAGGCTGTTTTAAGCCAAATATCTACAATTCTATAAATCTCATTCTTGCCTAAGATATCGGTTGGAATACATAAAACATTGCTATCATCATCATTTCGGGAGACACGCGCTGATTGTCTATTAAATCCCAGTGCTGCCCGAATGCCTTTAAATCGGTTAGCTGCCATACACATTCCCTGGCCGCTTCCGCAAAGTAATATCCCCCGTGTGTCTGGGTCGTTGCTAGACAAAATTTTAGAACATACTCGTCCGGCAAACTGAGGATAATCATCTTCCGGACTAAGCTCACTATCGCCTTCATCTTCGACTTCGTAAGCTGCTCTATGTAAGTAGTCCACCAGGTCTTGTTTCAGGCGGAAGCCGCGGTGATCAGCCCCGATATAAATTTTCATCTAAACTAACCTTTTATTCGGCTACAACCGTTGTCGGCTCTAGTGCAGCTGTAACTGTAGTTTCACTAGACCCAGACAGAATTTTACCAGCATCGGCTACCACTTCAACTAATCGATTGCTATAGCCCCACTCATTGTCATACCAGGCGACAACCTTCAACATATTACCGCCCACTACCGCCGTTAAGCTGAGATCGACTATGGCTGAGTGACTATTGCCTATAAAGTCCGAACTAACCAGTTCTTCTTCTGTAATATCCAGGATCCCCTGAAAATATGGGTTGGCCGCGGCTTTTTTAAAAGCATCATTGACTTGCTCGATTGTAACGGTCTTTTTAGTGATGATCACAAAATCACTAAGTGATACTACCGGTGTGGGTACACGCAGCGACAAGCCACCAAAAGCCCCTTTGAGGCTTGGCAATACTTCTGTAGCCGCGATGGTTGCCCCGGTACTTGTTGGCACAATGTTTTGAGCTGCTGCTCTAGCGCGTCGTAAATCTTTGTGTGGAGCGTCTTGTAAGCGTTGGTCTGCAGTATAGCTATGAATTGTGGTCATCATGGCTTTTTCTATGCCAAATTCGCTTTCAATTATGGCAGCTACTGGTGTAATGCAGTTAGTTGTACAGCTGCCATTATCAATAATGTCACTGGAACCCTTTAATTTGTCTTCATTGACGCCCAGCACGATTGTAGTAGCGCCTTCACCTTTAGCCGGAGCCGATATTACTACTTTCTTAGCGCCCGCACTAATGTGGGCCTGAGCTTTGGCAGGGTCAACAAATAGACCTGTAGACTCTATTACTATGTCAACATTCATGTCTTTCCAGGGTAAAGCTGCTGGATCTTTTTCAGCAAGGACTCTAATTGGTTTTCCTTCGACAATAATATTTTGCTCATCAAAATCTACTTTGTGTTCATATCGGCCGTAGTTTGTATCATATTTAAGTAGATGGGCAAGAGTTTTAGTATCTGTTAAATCATTTATGGCTACAATGTCTAGATCGCTACGTTCAAAGGCGATCTTAAAAGCGTTGCGGCCAATTCGCCCAAATCCGTTTATTGCCACCCTATTATTCATTTTTACCCCGTTTTAAGCATTACTGGTTTTCAAAATAATTGTATAGATAATCTAGCGCAGCTGCAACCGAATAACTGATTTTTATATCTACGCTGCCAGCTTAGCAGCATATAAAGCCAAAATGATATAACCAACATCAGCTGGTTCAAGACTAAATGAAGCGTTCATACTTTTTGTAGCAACCTCAGGCTCAGCCTCATACTCTTCAGCTAACTCCATAAAGATCGGTAAGTATTGTTCGGCAACCTCAGGAGTAATTTGTCTGTCTTGAGAAGAAGAAAACTGTCTTTCTTTAGTAATTGGATTTGGAGGTAAGTATTGAGTCAAAAAATCTATAACCGGTAACTGACGAGTTAAACCGCCGATCTCACTACTTGTATCATTGTTCATTACGGGGTGATCCATAAAGTCTAGTATATAATAATTCTATAATTTTATAAAATATCTTCGCTAGCGATTTATTGCTATACCTAGGAATTTAGGCATGCTTAAAAGTTCATCTAATTTTTTAAGGCCGGCAAATATCGGCATAGCATAATTAAGGGTGCTTTCCCTGCCAGATAATACCATTTTGCTAACTTCATCAAAATCAACTAACTTGACTTCTATTTTTTCACCAGCGTCCAGGTTTTGCTTTTGCTGATGATCAAAATCTGTGGCTAAGAACCATGGTACAAACCACTCAATCTTTGGAATTGGTTGAAATACGGCGATTAGCTTCCAGGAATTAAACCTCATTCCAGTTTCTTCTAATGTTTCTCTTTCGGCCGTCCCTTCCCACGATTCATCTTTGTCATCAACTCTGCCACCAGCAAAATGAAGTCTCGGGCTTCTGCCAGGTTGCTCATCGTTAACAAGTACTAGCTTGCCATCTTTTATTGCTATTACTTGTACTGTGTCGGGGCGTTTTAAAAGCTCAAAAGTTGCTTGGGTTCCATCAAACATGAGTTGTGGCCATTGATAAACATCAAATATTTGTCCCTTATAAACTGATTCGGCATTATCTGGAATCAGTATGGCATTTTCTGGTAGAATTTTTTTCACTTTTTGTTTCGGGCGATTGATTCATTTATGACTTTTTTGGCAGCTTCAGCGTCACCCCAACCATTCAATTTAGCACTAACACCTTGCCAGTCGTTTTTCCAGTCCTTGTAGTGTTTATAAAAGTGTTCGATGTTTCGTTTAAAGGCATCTCCTAAATCATCGACATTTTTAAGGTGGTCTTTACTTATGTCTTTGGCTGGTACGCAAATGATTTTCTCATCAGCTTCGCCATCATCTTCAAAGTAAAGCACGCCAATAGGGCGCGATGGTACGATCACATCAAGTGGCACAGATTCGTCAATAATAAGTAATACATCTAAGGGATCGCCGTCTTCACACAGTGTGCCTGGAATTTCTCCGTAATCAGTTGGATAGCCAAGCAAAGTTCCGTTAACTCGGTCCAAGACAATCCGGCCAGATTTTTCATCATGTTCAAATTTATTACGACTACCTTTTTGAATTTCAATAACTACATTAACGATACTTGGTGCGTCATCACCAAAACCTACATCAGCACTCATTATATTTCTCCAGTTAATCTATAATATTGTACACTAATTACAGTAAGCTTATGCAGGTAACGCTAGATCACACTGACCAAGAAAATTATAATGTAAAAACCTTTTGGTTTAAGCCAGAAAAACACTTTGATTTTACCGCCGGTCAATTTATTGAAATGTTTCTAGACATAGATCACCCTGATGACCGCGGCTATAAACACTGGTTTACACTATCATCTAGCCCGACAGATGCCCTGATTAGTATTACCACTAAATTTTTTGGCGAAAAGGCCAGTAGTTTCAAAAAGAAGTTATTTGGTTTAAAACCTGGTGAACAGATAAAAATTGTTGAGCCAATGGGAGATTTCGTATTACCAAAAGATAAATCAATCCCTTTGGTATTTGTTGCCGGTGGAATAGGAGCTACACCATACCATAGCATGGTTAAGTATTTATCTGTTAAGCATGAACAACGTCATATTCAAGTGCTACTGGCTGCCAATAAACCGGAAGATATATTGTTCGAAAAGTTATTTAAAGCTTATGGAGCTAAAATTAAACTAATAGTTACACAGCCATCTCCGGATTGGAAAGGTGAGACTGGAAAATTGAATGCTCAGAAAATTATAGATTTAGTCGGTAACTCCGATGCAAACCGTATTTATGTCTCTGGTCCAGAACCAATGGTAGAAGCTATAGAAGACGATTTGAACAAACACGGAATCAGTAAAAACCAACTGATCTTTGATTACTTCCCTGGTTATACGGCTGATCTGAAATAAATTAAGCTGTGCGCTCCATGTCTTCAAGATAGTGCCTAATCATTAAAGCTGCAGTGGCGCCTTCGCCACTGGCACTAGCGATCTGCATAGTAGCACCGCTACGTACATCGCCTGCAACAAATACCCCTGGCATACTAGTATTTAAATTATTGGCATCGGCTTTAACAAATCCAATTTCGTCCAGCGATATTGTATTTTTTAAAAAGGCGGTATTCGGGCTTAGGCCTACGAATACGAAAACTCCATCAGCTGGAAGCTCTATCTTTTGACCAGTTGCACTATCTGTACCTAGCACTTTAATGACTTTCCCACCTTCACTAATTGGCTTATCGCCGACTATTTCATTTGTTGTAACAGCTAAATGAACTTTAATTTTTGGGTTCTTCTCAAGCTCATGTACTAATACGTCACTAGCACTAACTTTACTGCGTACCAGCATATCAATACTACTTGCAAATCGAGTTAAAAATAAGCTTTCTTGGACGGCAGAGTTACCACCGCCAATTACTACCAGTCTTTTATCTCTATAAAAAGCTCCATCACATGTAGCACAATAATGCACGCCGCGGGCATAGTATTCTTTTTCTCCTGGTACTCCTGCCTTTTTATAATCCGTGCCAGTAGCTATTAATACTGATCTAGCTACAAAATCTCCATCAGTAGTCTTAAGGCGTTTAGTTTTACCTTCATCTATAATCTGAGTAACTTCACCATAATCAAACTGGGTACCAAACCGTTCAGCTTGAAGTCGCAAGTTTTCAGATAAATCTAGGCCAGAAATACCTTTGGGAAAGCCTGGGTAATTATCGATCCAATCAGTCACCGCCGCCAGTCCACCGATCGGTCCCTTTTCTATTACTAAAGTCGATAGATCTTCACGAGTGGTGTATATGGCTGCACTTAAGGCTGCAGGGCCAGCGCCAACAGTAATCACATCCCATAGCTTTGAGTCCTTTGCCTTAATATCTGCCATAATTTCCCATTAATATTCAATTGTACAGTTTTAAAGTCACATATGTCATTAGTTTATATAACTACTGATCAAAAGGTTAAAATTAAGCTACTGCTGGTGCTAGCCTGGCTAAGTTATAGCCAACAATAACTTCTTGGCTATCATCCTGCTTGGTAACCACTGTTACCGGAACAGCCAACTGGCCACTGACCGCTAAAGCTTCTTGCTGTCGTTCAGGATTTTCATCTAGGTTCACTACATCGTATTTAAAGCCTTTTATATCAAGCCAACGTTTAACCATAACGCAATAGGCGCAGGTATTGGTGGTAAATATAGTGATTTTTTTGGCCATAAATAATTCCTTTTTAAATCCTTAATATAGTGATTTTAGTTTATTTTATTTGTTAAACAGTTCTTGTAAATATAGTATAGATAGCGCTTAAGTAGATGTCAACCCCCCTATATATTGTGTTTTTTACCTATATTAACCTCTCTTTATAAAAGTTTGGCAGTTTAAAAAGGTTACTGCCCAATCTTAATTAATTGTACATCAAACACTAAATCAGCATTCGGAGGAATATTAGATCCTTGTGGTGGGTTGGCTCCGTAAGCCATTGAAGATGGAATCAATAGACGCCTAGTACCACCTACTTTCATGTCTGGTATACCATCAGTCCAGCCTTTAATTACTTGACCCAGCGGAAACGCAACCGGTTGACCACTATCTAAAGAGCTCTGGAATATTATACCGGTAGAAGCTACTGCTCCGGTGTAGTGAACTGTAACTGTATCTCCAGTTTTTACCTCTGCGCCCGACCCTGGCGTAGTATCAATTTTTTGTAAACTATTGACTTTACTTACTGGTGTGAAATTTTTAAGTTGAGTGCCTCGCAATTTTCCCGCCTTTGTTTGGGATTGTTGAACAGTTTTTTGTAATTGGGCTTGTTGCTGAGTTTGCCTATTTTGTTGATGCTGCTGCCAGATTACCAGCGCACTAAATCCAAAAGTAGTGATCAAAAACAAGACTACTATAACAATAACACCAAATCTCGCAAAAAATTTTCCCATTGTCTCTCCTATATCGTTGAAATAGTATAGCGCATTATTTATCTGGAGGTAAACTTTGGACCAATGGTCAAAAGCTTTCCAGTCATGGTATTGTATTAGGGTTACAACAAAATAAGTGGAGGGTTAGAATGCTTAAGGAAATTGTTGACGAGGCTTCTGGCGCAGTAGTAGCTGCAGTTCAAGGAGTTGACGATATTTTAGGAGCTGTTACCGGAACAGTTAAGGATCAAGTGGTTAACGTATTTAAAGGAGCCGGTGAGGCTTCTGGAGCTGGTATAGATGCTATAGCTTCAGTTGCCAGTGGTGCCATAAAGGGAGCAACTCAAGTTGGAGCTTCCATAACTGATGCCGCTTCTGGAATCATTAGTGGCGTTGTTAAAGGAACCAGCCAAGCCGGAGGCAATGTAATTTCAGCCGTTCGAGAAGCAGCTCATGGAATCGTACAAGCAACTTCTGAAACCGGTGGTGATATTGGTTCAACAGCCGTATCAGCAGTAGAAGGTGCTATTAAATCAACTGGAGAAGTTGGAGCTGATACATCTGAAGCCGCTAAAGCTGCAGCCAGCGGAGCTCTAGATGCAGCTGCAGGTGTGGGTGGTGATGCAGTCCAAAAAGTGCGTGATGCTTTGCTTTCAGCCGCCGCTTTACCGCGTGATGTAATCGAATCCGTCGTTAAAGGGCACGATCACTAAAAAATTAAATTCTTTGGTACTATTTAAGCTTCAAGAATCGTAACTAGCTAATCAAAAAGTAGCTTTAGCCAGCGATTTCGTATTCTTTGAGTTTTTTCTTAGTAGCTTCGGTTTGACCACGTTGCAGCTTAAGCAATTGATCATATATACCACCACTTTTGGACAGTTGTTCAGGTGTGCCGGTTTCGTCTACATGGCCGTTTTGTAGAGTTATAATTTCATCAACATGCTGGATGGTACTAAGTCGGTGAGCGATTATTAAGGTTGTTCGGCCTTTCATTAGTCTTTCCAGGGCTTCTTGTACCATGGCTTCACTTTTACTATCTAAGCTACTGGTCGCTTCATCAAGCACCAAGATTGGAGCATCTTTCAATAGAGCTCTAGCAATAGCAATCCGCTGTTTTTGTCCGCCACTGAGCTTTAATCCACGTTCACCAATTTCAGTGTCGTAGCCTTTTTTAAATTTATCGATAAATTCATGAGCATTGGCGGCTTTGGCGGCTGACTCCACCTGAGATCTAGACACTGACGGATTGGCATAGGCTATATTTTCTAGCACTGTGCCACTAAAAAGTGCTGGATCCTGAAATACTACTCCAATTTGGGAACGAAGACTTTCTTGGGTTACTTTGGCTATATCCAGACCATCAATTAGTATCCTACCAGCCTGTGGTTCATAAAGTCTTAGTAGCAAGTTAGTAATTGTGGTTTTACCTTCACCGCTTTCACCAACTAATGCCACCTTAGCATCTTGTTTAATAATAAAGCTTAGGTTTTTAAGTACATCTTTATCCCCGTAACCAAAGGTGACATTTTCGTAAACTATTTCTCCCTTATTAATGTGTAATGGCTTAGCATCTTTAATATCTACGATTTCTGGTTTTTGGTCCATAACTTCAAAGTAATCTTTACTATTGGCAATTGCCCGTTGGGTACGATCAACTAGGAAACTAATACTAAAGATCGGTATGCGCACCAACATCGCATATTGGACTAAGAGCACCATCACACCAATGCTGTATTGGCCTTGAGCAGTTCTTACAAAAATAAACATGAATACTGCAAAAAATATAACTGCCAGCACAGATCGCCTGATCACATCTTGCCTATGCCAATAATTACTCTGCGGTTTCGTAGTATTTATAGCTTTCTTAAGGCGAAGGTCAAAAAATTTAAGTTCCCGAACTTCTTGAATAAAACTTTTTACAACTTTTATTTGGAGTACGCTCTCAGCAAACCGGCCACTGGCGACATCAAAGTCCTCATTTATCTTCTTTTGATATCCTTGCCATTTGTTACTGGTTTTGGCTGTCATCCATATAAAGACTGGGTATAAAGCTGCTAACATTAAGGCCACTGGCCACGAATAATAGGCCACGATAGCCAGTGTAAAAATGGTGCTAAAAATAAATTGTAAAAAGTTATTGGTAAACATTTGGGCAAAGTCACCAATATCCTGAATACCACGATTCATGCGGTTAATTATTTTACCGGTGAGTTCTTTATCAAAATAGGATTGCGGTAAGCTCAGTAGGTGTTGATAATAGCGTTTACTAAGTAGATGTTTGAGTTTAACCGCCAGTATATCACCTAAATAGCCACTTATATTGCTAAATATTGTTTGACCAAAATCTGTTAAGAATATTAAAAAGGCAAACAAGGCTACGATTTTAACATTGGGATGCCCACCGGCTGTTAACTTACTAATTTGGTCGATAGCCCCTTTAGTAAATAATGGCTGTAACTGGCTCATAGCCGCCAGAAATATAGTAAACAACGATACTACAACGTAGTATCGCCACAAACTGCCGGTAAATTTAATAATTCGCCAGATATGCTTCATTAGTTAAAGCTTAACATGTTAAGCTTTTTATGACAATAATCATTGTATGTAACTCAAATTCGATCTACTCCAAGACCAGACTTAGCTGTTTCGGCTATTCTGTCCAATAGGCTATTAACTTCCTCTGCAATAAGTGTTCGCTCATATGAAGAGATACTTATTCTAAAACTGATATTTTTATAATTATTGTCTTTTTCAGGTTGATAAATATCTATCGGGTTAATGATTGAACTACTGTTAGTAGGTCGCTGCTTTGTTAGTTCATTATTTATTAAATCAAATAATTCCCCATAAGCTATGTTTGCTGGAACCTTTAATGTTAGATCCTGCTCAACTTTTGGAAATTTTGGAATTGGCAAATATACTGATTTCTTATCAGTTAATTTTTTAATCTGGCTGACATCGACTTCAAACCCAGCTATAAATTCAGGTAATTTAAGATTTCTTCTAACCGAATTTTTAAATTCGCCTAATTCCCCAATAAATTGGCCGTCTTTGGTTTTAACAAGTGCGGTTCGTGATTTTTCAAATGGTGCTAATGCTGCTTTGCTTATATTCATTTTTGGTTCGTAATCTGCGGCATTTTGAAACTCCAGATTGTTTATTCCAAACTTACTTAACATTTCTTCAAGATATAATTTTGCCAAGTAGAAGGCAGCACCTTTGTAAGTGGTTTTAACAGTTTTATCATCAGCTGTGATTACTAAGGCAAGCCTTTGATCTTCGATCGGTAACTTATCTTCTTCATTAATTAAGTCTTTTCCGTGAACTGGATTGATCTCAAATAGGGCAAAGTGGTTAAAGCCAGCTTTAATATTTCCATGAACTTTATCAAGCAAGCTGGGTATTAAACTTTGGCGGTAATACTGAAGGTCTGGACTAAGAGCATTGGCAATTTTAAAGGCGTTGTCTTTACTTTGACCGACTTTTTCCATTAAGTCTCCAGGAACAAATGTATAAGTCAGTAATTCATTAGCACCAGCCCGACTTAAAATATCTCGAATTTTTGATTTAGTTTCCAGAAGTGGATCGTCATCAATTGGCTTTGTAGATCTCTTTGGTAATTTTAAAGTTAGATGATCATACCCAAATAATCGTCCAACTTCTTCGACAACATCCTCAGGTATCTCGATATCAGTTCGCCAAAATGGTGCTGTGACACTCATTTCATTTCCTGAGATTTGAATTTCAAACTCGGCATTTTTTAATAAATCGGCCATTTCTTGAATATCTAATTGCTCACCCAATCGGATATTTACAAAGTCAGCGGTGATATTTACTTCTTTATTTCTTGATAATTCACCGTGAATGTCTTTTACATTACTGGCTACTTGACCACCTGTTACTTTGCTAACTTGTTGCAATGCATAAAACAGAATTTTGTCATTTTGGAGAGGACTTTGGCCTTTGTTAAATCTAGTCACGGCATCTGTAAAAAGTCCGTATTGCATTGCTGTTTTTCTAATACTATACATGTCAAAAGTAGCACATTCTAAAACGATGTTTTTGGTATCACCATCTACTTCAGTATCGGCACCCCCCATCACACCACCGATACCAACAGGTACATCATTTGATGTGATTAAAATAGTTGATTCGTCGATTAATTTTAAGTCTTTACCACCTAGTAACTTAACTTTTTCATCTTTATGAGATAAACGAACTTCTAAACTTAAGTTCTGACTGCCACTTATAGATTTTAATTTATCGGCGTCATAAGCATGCATTGGTTGTGCGGTTAATTGCATAATAAAGTTAGTTATATCAACGACATTATTAATTGGACGAATTCCAACTCTTACTAGCGCTGCCTGCAACCAAATCGGACTTGATTTAACAGTTACATTTTTTACGGCAACAGCCATAAATCTGGAAACTAAATTAGGAATTTTTACTTCGGAACTTAGAGTTTCGTCTTGCGCTTGAGGAAAGCTAGCTTCTGATTTATACCATTCTGGACTTTGGAAAGTTAGATGCTGTATAGCGGCAAGCTCTCTGGCAATGCCTAGAATGCCGAATAGATCTGGTCGATGCGTAAACATCTTATTTTCAATATCAATGACAGTATCTTCCATTTTAAATAGTTTTTTAAATTCAGTTCCTGGTATTGCAAGTTCTTCGCCAACATCAACTGGATTTATAATGAGTATCCCGTTATGATCGTCTCCTATTCCAAGTTCATTTAAGCTAGCTAACATTCCATTACTTGTTACACCCCTAATATCACGAGCTTCTAATAGCAGTTCTCCTTGTTTACCTAAGGAACTTGGGACAGTTCCACCTGGCGGGATCCAGACTGCTAATATGTCCGGGTGGACATTCGGAGCGCCACATACAAGCTCAATCAGACCGTTTTCATCACGTTTAACATCGGCGTTAATACCACCGTCATCAATTTTGCAGACCGATAAATTATCGGCATTGGGATGCGGCTGGCATTTAACAACCCTAACCACTAATATCCCTTGGTAACGTGGACCCCACTTTTCAACTTCTTCAATTTCTCCAAGTTGTGAGCCAATTTTCTCAATTAGTTTTTCCTCACCATCAGGCACCAGGTCGACGTTCGAAAACTGCTGCGCCCAGTTTAGAGATAATTTCATTTAAATTGCCTCAAAAAATCTAAACGTCCACTTTCAAAGTAGCGTACATCTTCAATGTCATATTTCATCATCACTAACCGATCAATACCCCCACCCCAAGCGAAACCAGTATAAATATTAGGATCAATGGTTGCCATTTTTAACACATTTGGGTGAATCATGCCGCAGCCTAAAATCTCTATCCATCCGCTATAGCTACATACATTACAGCCTTGCTTTTTGCAAAATGGGCAGCTCATGGCAAATTCAAAACTTGGTTCTGTAAACGGAAAATAAAATGGTTGAGTTTTAACTTCTAATTCTTGCTCATAATAATCTTCTAAAAATGTCTTTAGAATTGCCATTAGATTACCGACATTCATGGCTTTATCTACATAAATTCCTTCATGCTGGTAAAAAGTGTGCTCATGCCGAGCATCTAAGTCTTCATTTCTGAAAACCCTATCTGGTATTAAAACCGCTATCGGCTCATCCTTTTCTAGATTAGCTTTGTATTTATTAAGCATACGGTTCTGCATTGTAGAAGTGTGGGCCGGCGCTATAAACCCATCAGTTGTTATGAAACTGTCATAATCGTCGCGAGCTGGATGATCTTTTGGAAAGTTCAGACTATCAAACATATGGAATTCATCATCAATTACCCGAGATCCCTCAACCATAAAGCCCATCCGTTGAAATATATTGGATATATGTTCGATTTCTTTAGTAATCGGATGTTTACCACTATATTGGGTGGGTAAAAGCTTTGGTTTTTTCTCCTGTGGCACATTAATATCAAACGGCGCAGTGACGTCAATTGGTATTAAAGATACCTCTTGATCTTGGCTTTCAGCAATAAGATCAGCTAGTTCATTTTTTAAGTCATTTATTTCCTTTCCAAATCCAGCGCGTTGTTCTTCAGGCAAGCTAGGAATCTCTGAATATAAAGATCTCAGTTTTGGCGAACGTAAAATTGTAACTTTATCTTTAGTTTGGCTTAAACTTTTCTTTAATTCTTCAGCAACTTGAGCCACCCGAGGATTTTGATAATTCATACTTGTTTTGATTATAGCAAAGAGGTGCCTAAGGTATAATCGAATTATGGCCCAATTCTCATTCGACGTTGTATCAGAATATGATAAAGCTGAGATGAACAATGTCTTTGACCAGGTACAACGGGAAATTTCTAACCGTTATGATTTTAAAGGTACCCCGGCTGGTATTGATTGGCTAAACGCTGATAAAACTGGGTTGAAAATTACTGGTGGTGGTGATTGGCAAATAGATACTATTTTAGATATTGTCCGTAAAAAATTGGCTAGCCGCGGTCAAAGTCAAAAAGTCTTAGATATATCTATTGAATCAACAACTAACAATATGCAGACTAGTCGGGAAGTACCTTTTAAACAGGGCCTTGGTCAGGATAAAACTAAGAAAATTACTTCAGTTATCCGAGAAAAGTATCCCAAAGTTAAAACAGTCATTCAGGGAGATGCTGTACGAGTAATCAGTGGCAGCAAAAACGATCTACAAGAAGTAATGAGACTCTTAAAGTCTCAGGGCTTTGATTTCCCACTAAATTTCACAAATTTCCATTAGCAAATTCATATAGCAACCGGTTAACGTCATCAGCCCAACTTTGTGATTCAAAAAAGAAAGTTGTACCGGCACCAGCAATTGCACCTAAACCCATGTGAGTTTTTAACTCTTTCGCGCTAGTAATTCCGCTTGAACTAACTATATCTATACCGCTGTTTTTTAGGTACATTTGTATAAATCTGATTTGGCGTTGAACTTCACTGGTTTTCCCGGGGTCCACTTTGACCTATCTTTTCAAGTGGTACATTAAGTATTGGTTTGCTTAAATCATCAAGTGGCATAGCTACAGACCAGCTATTTGGTATCATTACTGCGCTTACAATGCCTGATTTTCGCATAATTCTTGCAGTCGTATGCATATCTTGGAGTGATTCCTGAGGTGAAATGCGCACAAAGATTGGTTTCGATAGATTTGCCCGTTTTAATCCAAATATTAATCTTCGAAAAATTTCATCGTTACTAATATGATTCTTGCTGAACACCCTCTTCATTCGTTGTATGGTTGCAACCGGCATTCACAAGTACAGCATCGGCTCCTGCTGCGTAGGCGCGTCGACTAAGTTCAACAGCTTGCTTAATATAATCATCGCCTACTGAGGCTACATTAACAATTAAGGCTTTTTTATGGGAATGGGCAATTTTTAGCATTTCTGGGATTTGTTTTTCAACAACATCAATGCCTTCGTTAGTCATTTGAACGCCGTTATATGTTAGTCCGGTTTCGGGGTCGTGATAGTATGCTTTGATTGCTTGATCACCAATATCTGGAATTAACCTGTCATATGTACGTCTGTCTATTGTGTATGAACCCGCTTTGATATAACCAACACCAGTTTTGGCAATTGCTAAAGTATCATCGTAAGTCTTAACAACGCCACCGGCATTTGACCAAGGAGATTCTATATCTTCTAAATGTCCGATTTTGCCATTAAATTCAGTCATGTATCTAACATATGATCGATGGGCTAACTAGGCAAGCATAAACCTGTTATTGCTACTGTATACTTATGCTTATGGATGATAAGCAGCTGCTTGACCAAGCCAAAGCAGTGCTGGAGATGAATGACCAAGGTAGTTTTACTATCCCAGCCGAGGGTTTATACCCTCACCAATGGCTGTGGGATAGTTGTTTTATTGCGATTGGTCTTAGGCACTACAATGTCGAACGAGCTAAACAAGAATTACTCAGTGTTCTGCGAGGTCAATGGGCAAACGGAATGCTGCCACATATGATCTTTGATAAAAATATTCTATACCGCCAAGACCGTAACATTTGGCGTAGTTGGGTTAACCCTTTCGCCCCAGATGACTTCACCACCAGTGGTATTACGCAACCACCAATGCTGGCAGAAGCAGTCGTAAAGGTTGGTGAAAAACTATCTTTGCCAGAAAGACGCAGTTGGTATCACTTGATTTACCCAGCCCTACTTGAGCATCATCAATGGCTATATAAGGAACGTGATCCGCATCAAGAGGGCCTAGTTCTGCAGATTCACCCATACGAAGTTGGACTAGATAATACTCCGCCCTGGATAGACCAACTATACGAGCATAACCGGCCGTGGTGGATAGCTTTTATTGAAAAGGCCCGTTTGTCCGGACTTATAAACATAGTCAGACGCGACACCAAACATGTGCCTCCCGGTCAGCGCATGACCAATATTGATGCACTTTTATATTTTGATGTAATCAGGCGTCTTCGTAGAAAACGCTATAACATTGATTCCATATTAACTCGCTCATTATTTGCAATTGAGGATTTAACATTTAATTCTATTTTTATAAGGGCTAATCACTGCTTAAGGTATATTGCGACTACCATAAAGCAATCCTTACCAGAGGGCATGGAAAAGCAAATGGCTAAAACTGAAGAGTCATTTGAGCAATTATGGGATTCAGAAACAGGTCAATATTATTCCAGAAACTTTGTCACGCATAAACTTATTAAAGAACCTAGTATCGCCGCCCTAATTCCTTTATATAGCGGAGCAATTAGTCCCGATAGGGCAAAACAATTGGTTGCAAGTCTCAAGAATACTCACCTTTACGCTGCTGAATATCCAATCCCCAGTGTGCCCCTTAATTCTATGTGGTTTCACCCGCTAGCCTATTGGCAGGGACCAACCTGGCTAAATACAAACTGGTTAGTAATAGACGGACTTAAAAGATATAAGTTTCACGAGGAAGCCGAGAAATTAATAGCCATTACTGTCCAAATGGTTAAGCAATCTGGATTTTATGAATACTTTTCACCAATAAATGCCGAACCAGCTGGTGCCCCTAACTTCTCATGGACTGCTTCGTTGACTATTGATCTACTTGGAAACAATAAAACCTAGTGTGGGCCGAAGAAATACCAGAATCGATGAATTATCAAAACTGCTATTACCACATACCAAATAAATAAAATACCTAGATGATTAGTTTGGGCGAAGTCAGTTATTTTTTTAAGCGACGCCGGTGCCCTAATATGACCTTGTCTTAAGTTATAGAGCAAAGTGTACCAAAAGATGGCAATTGTGACAGTCCAGACAATCATGCAGTAAATACATAGCGCTCCAATCCGATAAACACTTTCAAAAAACAGCCAATGGATAAACAAAAGTCCAAATACTGTCCCAGCCTGTAGACCTAACCAAAACCAACGCTTAAACCGCGCGCCGGCTAAGATGGCCATGCCGGCGGTCAAAACTATTCCAAAGCTGGCTAGGCCAATTATAGGGTTAGGAAAGCCAAAAGCTTTAGCTTGGTCACTTTTCATTACTGATGTACAACTGAATATCGGGTTAAGATTACAGTTGGGTTTAAAACTACTATTTTGCAGAAGTTTCATTTCGTCGTTTACAAGTATGCCAGCCGCCAATAAGCCAATTATGGCACCTATAACTAATAAATATGGATAAACTTTCATCCAGGTACTTGGACTCTCGGATTTAATCATCACGGTCCTCAGCGGTCGTTAATTCTTCATGTTTGGAGTGTTCACCAATACGATCAACCACTCTAGTTAATTGGCGGCTACGTATGCCTTCGATTTCTAAATAAGTTTTTTGGCTCATTTCTATATTGCGACCAAGTTTTTCTAGACTTTCACCAAATTTATAATACTCTGTCTGAAACTTTGCGATAAGCCCCAGGATTTGTTGAAGATCTTTTTCGTAGCGAAAATTTTTATAGGCCTGTAGGACTATTCGTAATACCGCAGTAAAGCCAAATGGTCCGGCTAAGATTACTTTTTGTTCATTACTGTATTTATTGAGTTCCGGCAGTTTTTCATAGATAAAACTAAATATCATCTCGTTGGGTATAAACATGATTACAAAATCTAGTGTTTGGTTTTCCGGATTAATATAATCACGGGTAGTAACTTCTTTAATCTTGTTCTTAACGGCTGTTCTAAAGTTATTTAGAGCTCTTTTTTTATCGGTATCATCTTTAGCTTCTTGGTAGGTTATCAAATCGTCAAACGGAAACTTGGCATCAACATTTAACTTTGTACCGTCTGGCAACAATATAGTAAAGTCTGGCCGGCCCTGCCCACTGCTGGTTTGTTTTAGATAATTTACTTTTTCAACAAAACCGGCAGCTAGTAATAAATCTTCAGCTATTTGCTCACCCCATTCTCCCCGTAAGCGGTTATTAGCCAGTAAGTTCCTAAGTCCTTCAGTTGATACATGTAAACCCTCAGTTACCTTAGCCGTATTGACAAGCTGCTCTCTGATTGCTGAGTTCTGACCCTTCAAGTCACCTATTTCTCTGCGACTTTCTTTGAGCTGTTTTTCTAGACCTTCAACTAGTTGGTTAATGGCTTTTTGATTATTTTCCAGCATGTCTTTAACGCCAGATTCAATTTCTTCTTTATTGCCTTTACGACTAGTTTCATGGTTTTTCATTAAAGTAAGTAATAAGCGCTGCCCAAAGAAATAAATTGCTATAACAACAATTAAACCAGTCAATAATGCGGTGATAAGAACCGTCCCAATATTCATTAGCTTATTGTATCACCTCTGTTGAGATTAGATAAATCGAGTAACTACAAAGATAAACGTAGCTCCCAGTACTGTCAGTGCTATGGTTGTATATGAAGAGTGCTTACTATGTGCTTCAGGTAAAATTTCACTAGCACCAATATACAGTAAGAACCCAGCAAAAAATCCCAAATAAATTAATAGTGCCTTGTCTGAAATATGGATTAGAAGCGTCGAAAGAACGCCTAAGATAGGTGTTGATGCGTCTAAGAAAAGTAGCTTAATAGTGTTGGCACGATTGTTTTGGTGAGCCATCATCAAACTCACGGTATTTAGCCCATCGCTAAAATCATGTGCAATAACCGCAATGGCTACAGCAATACCGACAGCATGACCAACTTGAAAGCCCAAACCTATACCGACTCCGTCTAGAAAACTGTGTCCAGATAACGCTAATGCTGAAGCAAGCCCTACGTGAGGATGATGGTGATGACCATAATCTTCTTCTTGGGCATTGTGTAACAAAATTGATTTTTCGACGATATGAAAGGTTAAAAAACCAATCACCAAAGCTAGCATTGGCCAAGTTGCCGATAGGTGCTGCTGGTTTAAGTTTTTAAATATTTCAGGCAGAATATCAAAAGCTATAACTCCTAAAATAACTCCTGCCGTATACCCAAGAATACGATGTAAACGGTCTTGATGCTTAAGGGCAAATAAGCCGCCCAAGAGGGTTGATACAAAAGTAGCAGCTGATAACAAAATGGGTAGCATACTGAAATGAATATAAGATATCAACTTATATTTTGCAAATTTGTCGTAATTTATGTTATTTTTGTAGTATGCAGAAAAACGATACTCGCTTAAAAGAATATCTATCTAGTAAAAACTTTAGCTTATCTACACCCCGCCAAGCTATTTTTAAGGCCTTGCAACAATCTAAGCCACTATCTATGTTAGAGCTAATTAAAGCCGTTCCAAAGGTTGACCGGGCCAGTGTTTATAGAACAATCGCCTTATATGAAAAATTAGGTATCGTTCAACGATTACAAATCGGCTGGAAATATAAATTAGAGTTAAGTGACAAATTTAGTTATCACCATCACCACGCAGTTTGTAGTAATTGTGGGCAAATAGTAACTCTTAAAGAGAACTCTCAACTTGAGCGTAAAATTAATTTACTGGCAGCCAGTCAAAACTTTGCCATAAGTGACCATCAATTGGAAATTCGGGGTCTTTGTTCTAATTGCCAGACTTAAGCCATTAAAGTTTAAGCTATTTATGGAAACCGGCATTCCAAGAACAGATACTAAATGACCTCGGCAGATTGCCGAGGTCAGCGGAAGCCTCACACTTCCACAATCAGATTATTCCCAATTAAGCATGATTTCAAGTAGAGAAATAGTTGGAATTATGGTTTAGAAATATAGCTATTATTTCCAATATAAAAGCGCCAAGGTTTTTCTATAGCTTGCCTAATGCCTACTCTAGTCGTTTGGATAACGGTCTGGGGTTTTATACCAGGCTTAATATATAGTTTTTTACTGGTAAATAAATTAATACCGTAATCAGCTTTAGCTATGCCTAGGGCTTGTACTAATTTAGCTGGACCATTTGTAAGTTGTTTTATATCATCGGTGTGACGTCTTTTTTTCATAATATCTAGGCCTTCAATCGGTTCAAGGGCTCTAATAAGTACAGCCTGGCCGTCGCCAACCGGACCAGTTACTACATTGACACAATAGTGCATACCATATGTAAAATAGATATAAGCATGCCCAGGCGGGCCAAACATTACGGAGTTTCGTGCCGTTTGGCCTCTATAAGTATGGCTAGCTGGATCTGTACTATTATAGGCCTCAGTTTCTACAATAATACCGCTAGCAACACCTTCATCCGTTCGGTGTGATAATTTATAACCTAGCAGCCCTGGAGCTGCATGTAGTGAGTCACTTAATAAATCTATTGTCATAGCCTGAGCCATTATATTTAAATAACTAACGAAGATGGCTGACAACTAAACTTGTTAGCACAACTAAGCCTAATAAGCGTCGAAAATAATTGACACCTTTAAATATTTCTAAGATTGCCCATATAGTCAGCGACACTAAGGATATATAACCGAGTATTTTATTTGACATGATCCAATTGATGATCATTGATATAAACCATACCGATAACCAGATATTTGGCGACTGCCAAATAACAAGACGTCCGGTTTTATCTTCCCAGAAGTTAGATCTAATATCTTTAAGCTGCACCATCCAAAGCATGATTATACACTTCGCGGAAATGGTATTTGACCTTTTATAGAATACAGGCAAGGTCTTATAATTAAGCTGTGGAGTCAATACCATTAGCCGAACGGATGAGGCCTAAAAAACTGAGAGATGTTATTGGTCAGACGCATTTGATTTCCGAAGGTAAAATCATCCGTGAAATGATAGCCAATAAACGTCCGGCAAGTTTAATTTTGTGGGGACCACCAGGAAGTGGCAAAACCACTCTGGCCAGGATTATTGCCAATGAAACTGCTGCCGATTTCGTAGAGCTAAGCGCTGTGGCTGCTGGAAAAGCTGACGTTGTTAAAGTTATACAACGAGCTGAAGCTAATCAACGACTAGGTAGTCAAACTCTGCTGTTTGTCGATGAAATTCACCGCTTTAATAAAGCTCAGCAAGATGCTTTTTTACCTTATGTTGAAAACGGTGTACTGATACTAGTTGGTGCTACTACAGAAAACCCCAGTTTTGAAGTTATTAATCCACTGCTTTCGCGTAGCCGAGTCTTAGTACTAGAACCACTGACCAAGCCTGAAATTATTAAGATCATCAAAAAAGCCGCTATGCAGGAAAAACTTTCAATTAAACGCTTACCAGTTTCTAGTATAGATCTATTGGCAGAAATTTCCGGTGGTGATGCTCGGGTGGCTCTTAGTAATTTAGAATTAGCTGCCCAACTTACTACTGGCAATATTACGCCTGAGGTTATCAAAACTGCTGCCCAGAAACGGGTACCGGGATACGATAAAGCCGGCGAGAATCACTACAACATTATTAGCGCCTTTATAAAATCTCTTCGAGGTAGTGATGCCAATGCCTCACTTTATTACATGGCTAGGATGCTACAGGCCGGTGAAGACCCCAAATTTATTGCCCGACGAATGGTAATCTTTGCTAGCGAAGATGTCGGCATTGCCACTTCACCAGCACTAAATTTAGCGGTTGCAACGTTTCAAGCAGTAGAGCGCATTGGTATGCCGGAGTGCCAATATAACCTGTTTCATTGCGCAACTGTTTTGGCTAAATGCCAAAAATCTAGAGTGGTAGCCAATGCTATGAGTAAGGCATTAACAGCTGCACGAGAATTTCCCGATTTACCGGTTCCCTTACATCTACGCAATGCCCCAACAAAGCTGATGAAAGAACTTGGATATCAAAAGGGTTACAAGTGGCAGGCTAATTTTAAACATCAAGCTGGCTTTTTACCTGATGAACTAGGCGATCTAGATTTATTTAAGTAATTCCGTAGAGTTATTTGACTGATATGCCCAAACTTTGGTGCTACAATTCTTAATATTGATAGGAGGGATTATGCCACTTACGCAACAAAAAACTATATTAAGTAAAACTAAAAGGCTTTCAATTGAACTATGGTTGCCAAGAGCTTTTATGATAGTGTCTGTTGGATTAACCCTGTTTGCCATATTTATTATGTCTAGTTGGGCCGAAATAGCGCCTTGGCACCATGCCCTTCAACACGTACTGATATTTCTAGCCGGATCTAGTTTTGGTGGATCGTTTATTTACCTTTTAGGAAACGGAGTAGATCATGAAAGTTGATTTACAAGCTGACACTAAAAAAGTGACTTTAAAGGCCGCTGCTAAAGTGTCTGGACCAGATATAAGCGGTATAGCTGAATTTATTGAGTATGACGTCGATGGTTGGAAATATGTGCATCTGCGTTTAACGCTCAAAGGTGATCCAAAAATATTAAAGTCTGGTAAGCATGCAGTGCATATTCATGAAAAGGGTGATTGCGAGTGTGACGGTTTTAAATGTGCGGGTGGCCACTTTGACCCCGGTCCAGCTGGGAATAGCGATCCTGACGCCAATCACGGTTATCATGCCGGTGATTTACCGAGTATTTCAATTAACGACAGTGGCGAGGGCGAGTTACAAGCTATTACTACTAGGGTGACCTTATCTGATGGTCCATTCTCTATTTTGGAACCCAAAGAAGGTACTTCATTAATGGTGCACGCCAACCCTGACCCTTACGGCCCTGGTGAGTCGGGTTCGGGTATTAGTGGTGGCCCTCGCCTGGCCTGCGGTCGAATTGATAAAGCCTAGTAAATCTAGAAATTAGGCCAAGATATTTACAGCCCTGGCTGTAACAAGCACTATTGTAATAAGCGAGACCATGGATTGGGAACTCATCAACAATTTAGCTCGGTGAGTAAGAGGCATAGTATCAGTAGGGCTAAAGGCTGAAGCATTGGTTATTGATACATATAGATAGTCAAAATAGGCTGGTTGCCATCCCGGCTGATGTGTAACTTCACTTTTAGACATCATTTGCGGAAATAAAAAGTCTCGTGTTTCTACTCGAGTACTATCTAACTCCCAATACCATAGTCCATACATAATAATATTAGTTAAATAAATTGCCACGCTGGATATAATCAGTTCATGTCCACTTATTCGGCTACCGTTAAATAGAGCGTCCAAAACAATAATTAGAGATCCAATATTAACCATTGAAATAAGAGCAATTAATATCATTGCCAAACTACGTCGTACAGGTACTGCACTATCAGCTGGTTTTATTACAGACAAGGACAAAAGTAATAGAACTTCGAAACCGGCAATAACGTACTTAGGCCCCAATGTTAATTGACTGCTAAGACTGAGCTGTAAGCCAATCGCAACTAAGACAGCAAGCTGTACATGCCAAACTGGTTCGTTTAAGTGCTGACTTTTGTGATGCAGATGAGCCAATTTCATATTTGAATTAAGTATACAATATCCTGGTCAGTACAGATACAAATTGTTACAATAACCTCGCTAGTAATGGGGAATGGCCAAGCGGTAAGGCACTGGGTTCTGGTCCCAGGATCGGGGGTTCAAATCCCTCTTCCCCAGCCAAGCATTAGCAACAGGGGTTGTGACCGTGTTCCGAGACTTGTATGTTTAAATATATCTATGCCAGACAGAGGCGAACAACTTGGTCATGAGGCGTTAGATTTTACTGATATAGATCTCGGATTATTAGACCCTCCTCAAAGATTTATTCTTGAGGAAACATATATGCCTGAAATTGAGGAGAAAAGAGTTGGTAAGGTTAGAGACATATATGAGCAGCCAGGAAGAGTATTGTTGGTAGCGACTGATCGTTATTCTGCTTTTGATCGTAATTTAGCACTTGTGCCATATAAAGGAGAGACAGTTACGCAAATAAGTCGTTGGTGGTTCGATAGAACTAGACATATCATTGATAACCATGCTATAGGGTATCCTGATCCCAACGTTACTGTTGCTCAAAGATGTGATGTATTACCAGTAGAGATGATCGTGAGAGGATTCGTTACTAGTGTAACCAATACGTCTTTATGGAAAACGTATGATAAAGGGCAGCGCGATTTCGGGGATTTTATACTTCCCGATAACTTACATAAAAACCAACGACTTAATCATCCGGTTATTACACCATCTACAAAATTAGAAACTCATGACCGTAATCTTACGCTCGATAGCATTGTAAAAGAAGGCCTAGTTGACACTGAAACTAGAGACAGACTAGTTTCAGTAGCGCTAGAGCTATTTGGCTTTGGTCAACATGTTGCTCGAGAACACAGCCTGGTACTAGTGGACACTAAGTATGAGTTTGGTATAAACGACACTGGTGAAATTATCCTAATCGATGAGTTACATACACCAGACTCATCAAGATATTGGCAAATGGCTGATTACTCAGAAAAATTTGAGCAAAGACAAGAGCCTGAGAATTATGACAAAGAGTTTCTTCGCTTATGGTTTCAGACTAATAGCAGACCGTATGATGATGAATTTATGCCAGATGCACCAAAAGGTAAAGTTATGGAAATGACTAGGCGATACATTCAGGTGTATCAACAATTAACCGGTCAGCCTTTCCGGCCAGACTTAATTACACCAGTAAGAGAACGAATTATGAATAATCTTTTGGATTATACGGTATGAATCATTATAGGTTCTAGACCGAGGTGCTCAGCTCAAATAATAATATACGAATTTCTTAAACCTTGATTTGATTGCTTATAGATTTAGATATATGCTTAAGCTAATAAATAGCGGGGTGGTTAATGCGAAAACTAAGATCTAATCAACATGGTATGGGCATGGTGGAGCTATTGCTGATATTGTTAATACTAATCATTTTAGGTGCATTGGGCTGGTACATTTGGAAACAAAATAACGACAGCAAAAAAACCACACCTAGTTCTAACTCAAAACCCGCACCAGCAGCAACGCCAAAGACGACTACTTCAACTGAGGTTACACCACCTAAAACTGTATGCAAAGACCCTAGCGCTAGCAATTTAGACAATATCAAAGCCAGCATTACTTCCGGCAACACTGCCGCGCTGGAAGGCTACATGGCGATCAAGGTGACTGTAATAGTAGCGGCCAGCGAGAGCATTGGTGTGCAAACACCAACTCAAGCCGTAACCGATATCACCAGTTTTATCGGTGACCCCACAACTACAACTTGGGATTTTGCTCTAGCGTCTTCTGTCACAAGCGGCTACGCCAAGAGTTTCTATAAAACATATTTCCCGAGTAATGCCGTGGTTGGCAAATCCAGTACTAAAAAAGTCATTTCGTTTTCGTTTGATTGCGAAGGCAAAATATCTACAGTCTTTGAGGCCGCCAACGAAGATCTCCTACAATAAACGTTAGTCGTTGTATAGAATCTTCTCATGCCCTAATTATTTCTGATCCTGAACAAGGGGGAGTTGTTCTAAGCTGTTGTATATCCAACTTCGGCTTGCTAATACGAATCTTTGGTACAAGTCTCATCACTTTATTGAATGAGTTCAACACCAGGCATGCTCAGCCAATATAATAAGTATTAAGCCGCAGTTAACGCATGCTAAAATAACTGTATGAGTCTAACATCGTCAGATCTGCAAGAAATACGGAATATAATCAAGGAGGAAATTCAGCCTGTTCAGGGCGAGTTACACGCATTAAGGAATGACATAAAAGAAATCTACGACATGATTGCACAAATTCAAAGCGAACCAATTATCACAAAAGAATTTGATAAACTATCAATTGAAAAGAAGATTTTAACATTAAATTCTAAACTAGTTAGCGCGGCTAAACAAGCTGGAATAACTTTGCCTCGTTAAATAGAGTTCGCATCCCTTTTCCCCAGCCAATCTGTCTAAGAAAAATTAAAAGATAAATACGGTTATTTAACGTTCGTAAGCTTTGGCGTTGGCACTAAAGCCATTAATGCTGGCACAACTTTTGCCTTGGATGGCTTCAAACTTTAATGCCCGATCACCTGTTAGCTGCACTAATGCACAGCCCTCTATCTGCACTTGCAGCTGAAGTTTTGGGTTCTTAATCACGTTCATTTGCGTCCAAGGAGTGCCATCTTGTGCCGTATAGTTAAACTTGACTAAGTTATACCTAACTAACCCGGTTGCGACACTGACAGTAGAAGGGTCGGGGGCATTGCCCTTAGCTGCAAACTGATCTGCTAATTGTCCATTGGAGGTCTGCCAGCTGCCAATAGACAATATGAAAGCACTAGGATCGTACAGATTGGGAACAATAGATAGATGGGTCTTCCAATAATTGGGTTGGCCGCTACTAACGCCGCCACTGTAACCACCTGTGCCCTTAACAAACCAGTTACCAATTAGCTTGCCGTCAAGGTCGTAATCTATCTTGCCTTCAATCGGTTCAGCCGTTCTAGGGTCACGAGCGATGACTAAGGCTTTGAGGCTGGCCGACATATAATTTAGAGGGTTAGCGGTGTAGATTTTCCAAGCCTCGCTTTTGTAGCTAGTGGGGTTAATGAAGCCCTTCAGAGGCTTAGTGGTATCCCAGACGGCGAAGTCGAGCGTCTGATGACCAATCCGTCCAATCATCTGGCCAGCTTTAACTGGAATATCAAAACCACCGTGTTTGTCGTAAATGGCTTTGATGTCAGGCGAAAGACTAGTTACTAGGTCGTAGTAGTATAACCATGTACAGCTATGAGTAAAGACTAGACGGTATTCGGTGTAGGATTTGGTTGGGTTTGTTGGGTCTGCATGAGTGCGAGGTTCAATGTCGGTAATGTGGGCGTCGCCCATGGCAAATACTGGATAGGCATTAAGCGGGGAGTTGTAATTGGCTGGAGCCCAGTATTGGTGATCAATGGGGGTAACGTGGCCGCCCACCACTAGTCCATACGGAATGAGAATTGAGAAGTCGGCGGGATTCATGGCCGGGACGGTCAATTTACCAGCGCCACTGCCGTTGCACTTGCCACTTGACAGCTCCTGGCCAGCCTGTAGGGCTGGATCGATAGCGGTAACCTGCTTATTACTGGGCTGAGCAGATTTGTTTGTAGATTTATGGACAATACTGTAATTCTTGAACGCAAAGAAGGTGCCGAGCGCTATAAGTAATAGTCCCAGCACGGCCACTCCAACTATGATAGTAACGCGCCTACTTTTAAGCCTGGGTGGGGACGCGGTTTCTTTGGCTATTTGATGGGGGTTAGGGGTATCTTGCACTAATGTCTTAACTATAGCATAAGCAATTTTAGTACTGTCTGGTAATAGACCGCAATGCCCAGCCACATTGATATTACCTTTTATCATATTAAAGATGTCTCTTGTATATTTAGCATAAATAGAGGGTATACTTATGAATAGCTGTTATGAAACATCGTAAATCTCAAGGACATCTAAAAAAGTTGATGGAAAATCACCCGCAAGAACAGAATGAAACCGCTGCATCAGATAATGACACAACCGCCTCTAATAACACTCAAGCGAATCTAGATAAAAAAGAAACAGACACAAGAATATCGAATAAAGTAAAGTATAAACCTCTGCCTAAAAAGCCCAGTGCATTTACTTATAGTCGGGTTGCTGCCTTTGCCATACTTTTTGGAGTACTTGGTGTAATAGGTCTTAAGTTTAGTCATGCAGCTACGACACAGACATCAACTGGTACACAGATAACTTTAAACTATCATAATTTTGATCCTGCTAATTCTATAAATGCCTCAGTTATAGGTGATAACTCTAAATCTCCAAATGCTATTCAAATAGCTAACTCAACCAATCAATCGAACGGTGTGGCAGCTATTACAGCAAATGGACTTACCGGTACTGGTTACAGCGTATGTCTAACGGCTAGGGCTGCAAGTGGCACGAGCACTGGGAGTCTATCAGCCAAAGAGTTTGGTAGCTCACCTATAGGTAGCACTCTCGCAAGTGTAGCTTACACTGAAAGCTCAACCAGTTACCAACAAATAGCTTGCCTTAGCATAATTCATAACCCGAATACCTACCAAGGAGTAGAATTTTTTATTAGTGATACTGCTAGTAATACTAAACTTGATATTTCCAATCTTGTTATAACACCCGGTGCAACAGTTGAGAATTTTTCTAGCTACACCCAAAACTTATGTTTCCCTGATGGGACTACTTTTGGACAATGGACATCAACCTATAACGGTTACGGCTGTACGCAAATTAAAACAGCGTCAAGTCAAACCTACTTAGACGAATCTCCTAAGGCTAGCACTTCAGCATCCGAAACGCATGCCTCATTGGTACTAGGTCAGTCACACTCAGGTCCGATAGCGTTTAATACACTACTCACTACGTTTAAACAGCTCAGAACCGGTTCAGCTCCAAATCCGTGGGAGGTTGCTTGGGTCGTTTGGAATTACACCGACGACAATCATTTTTACTACTTTACCCCAAAAACAAACGGCTGGGAGCTGGGGAAAGAAGACCCCGCCTACCCCGGATCGCAGCGCTTCCTGGCGGACAGCTCTTCGCCAAGCTATCCTATCGGCCCCTGGTATAAGATCTCAATATTCCAAGACAGTAATAATAAAATTAGCGCCTACGTAAATGACCAACTGATTACTACATTTACCGACACCCAGACTCCGTATACTTCTGGCCGACCAGGCTTTTATAACGAGGATTCTCATGTTGGCTTTACTAATTATCAACTTACAAAGTAATTTAAAGCTCTGCCAGACAATAGCTTGAGTAAAACCTATCTTTATTGGTTAACGGTTCTAGACCGGGGTGCTCAGCCACCTCATTTTGTATCTGTTAATTTTAGTCGGCCATTGAGTATGTTAGAACCGATGTAACGATTAGCTTATCTTATACTTATTCGAAGAACGACTGATGATATATAAAGAAAATGTTAAACTAACTTTACAAAGTGATGCTATAGTAGTCTGCATGGCAACGCGAGAGAAAGTTATAAATAGCGTTGAGAAATATCGTAAAAAAGCTGGAATGACGCAAGAGGAATTAGGCAAAATGGTGAACGTAACCAGACAGACGATTATCTCAATCGAAAAAGGCAATTATGTGCCTTCGGTACTATTAGCGCTTAAAATAAGTAGACAATTTAACACCTCCCTAGAAATGGTATTCCAATATGAAACTTAGGCTACCCCAGGCTTCAGAAGGACTGATAGGCTTAGCCATAGTTATTGCTTTGGTGCTTCTTATAAATCCACTCAGTATACTAATGACTTCTGCGGTCACGCTTTCTTTAATAATGATACTTGCCGTTGCGGTAATTGCCTTCGCCGTGTTCATCTGGCGCGAGAAACCTCATGACGAACGCGAAGCCCTCTATGGTCTCATGGCTGGTCGCATTTCATATTTTATTGGCGGTGGCGTACTAGTGGTGGCAATCATTATTCAATCTATTCAGCATCATCTCGATCTTTGGTTAGCAATTACACTAGGTGCAATGGTTATTACGAAACTGATTGTGAGTACCTGGATAAGTCGCAAATGAGCTTTATTAATATGTCAAGTTGACTTTACATATTTCTTATCCTACACTAAACAATATCATAAAAACTTCAGGAGGGTAGCCTAATGAATACTAAGAATATTCAAATTATTATAGCCTTAATAGCGGTAATCGGCTTTTCAGCTGCTACTGCGCTAGTCGTACACCACAATGATAAGGTTTCAAATGACCATGCCCTGATGACCTCCCAGACAATGCAAGCAAAGGCCGTTAAAAAAGCAGCGGCTGACGCAGCGATGAAACAAGCAGAAACTGACAAGATGGCAGCTCACGACGCGATGATGCACGCTACTACAAGCTCAACCGGTAGCACACCTACAGGTCAATAATGTTTTTGCTGTTAGGCGCATTCATTGCCGGAGTACTTACTGTCTTAGCACCCTGCGTGCTTCCACTTCTACCGGTAATTATCGGTGGCTCAGTAGCCGGTGAAAGCAAAGACCGGCGACGACCATTTTTAATAGCTGGGTCATTGGCGATATCGTTAATAGTTTTTACGGTTCTTTTGAAGGCCACAACCTTACTAATTAACATCCCGCCAGCTACTATTACATACTTCTCGGGAGGGATTATTGTAGCCCTCGGTTTAGCCACCTTATTTCCGCAGACCTACGCTACTATTATAGCTAAGCTAGGTATTGAACATCGAGCTCAGCGTTTACTTGGAACGGGCACCAGTAATCGAAGCCAAATGATCGGACCGATTATTACGGGAGCAGCCTTAGGACCGGTGTTTTCGAGTTGTAGCCCAGTATATGGCTACATTTTAGCAACTATCTTACCAGCACACTTCGCGACAGCAATGGCCTACATTATTTCATATGTCATTGGTTTGTCCTTGATACTCCTGGCTGTTGGTTATTACGGCCAGAGGCTTACATCTCGCATAAAGTTCGCCAGCAATCCTAATGGTTACTTCCAGAGGACTCTAGCAATACTATTCATCTTGGTCGGCATAATGATAATTACCGGTACAGGTACAAAACTGCAGGTTCTAGTAGCCGATCATACACCCTTCAAGTTTGATAATCTCAGCTCAAAACTTATACCAAAACAGTCTAATGCTAAAACAATCGATAACTCCAAACTTTACAATGTAGCCGCTTTCAAAGCTCCTGAATTTACTGGAATTCAAAGCTGGATTAACAGTAATCCTCAAACCCTGGCGCAACTTAAAGGCAAAGTAGTCTTGGTCGACTTCTGGACTTACACTTGTATCAACTGCATCCGAAGCTTGCCCTACTTACAGGGATGGTATAGTCATTACCAGAAAGACGGTCTAGTAGTAGTGGGGGTTGAAGCGCCTGAATTCTCGTACGAAAAGATACCGTCTAATGTTGCAGCAGCCGTAAAGCAAGATGGCCTTACCTATCCGATTGCCATAGACGACAATCTGGCCACTTGGAATGCCTACCAAAACCAATACTGGCCAGCGGAGTACCTTATTGATCAAAATGGCAACGTACGACGAGAACATTTCGGCGAGGGAGAATACGACCAGACCGAACAGGCTATTCGAGGGTTGTTGAGTGAAAAAAGCAAAACAAAATTGTCATCAAACCTCGTCGCACCATCCAATACACCCGTACCTATAAATCAAAACCAAACTCCCGAGACCTACTTGGGAACTGATCGTGCTCAGGCTTATAGCGGTTCACCAGCATTAGGGTCACAGCCAGACCAAACATACAGCTACGCAATTAACCTAGCCAATTCACAATGGAGCTTATCGGGTGAGTGGCAAGTATCAGGAGGCAGTATAACGGCAGGCATGAACGCAAAACTTAGGATTAACATTGCCGCCAAAAATGTCTATTTAGTGGGAGGCGCACCAACCTCTACTCCAGTTGGAGTTAGCTTTAATGGACAGCCTGTTAGTCAGTCTGGAGATGCTGGAACTGATGTCACTAACAGTCAAGTAAGCGTACAACTATCTAATCTATACCGCATTGCCAGTTTTAAGGATTTTAGTAGTGGCATTATTGAGCTTAAGGTGCCGGGTGGCGTCATCCTGAATACCTTTACATTTGGTAATTAATTATGATAAGGAGTAACTCATGATCATAACCATCTATTCCACCTCTATCTGTGCTTCTTGCAAGAGCCTTGGTGATTGGCTACATAAAAACGGTTTCCAATATACTAAGAAAATAACTGATACAGACCAGGAAGTTATGGCCGAGTTCATGTCTGTAAATGATGGCATGATTGGCGTGCCTTTTACTGTCATAACAAACGATGCCGGTAAGCAAATCAAAATTAGCGGCTACAATCAGCGAGCCTTTAAGTCAGCACTAAACATATAGAGGAGAATAAAACTATGAATACGCACAGAACGATATATTTAGCAGGTGGTTGTTTTTGGGGGTTGGAGGAGCTATTTCGGGAGCAGCCTGGAATAATTGCCACTGAAATTGGTTATACGGGTGGTGATAACAAAAACCCGGACTACAGTAATCACCCCGGACATGCCGAAGCACTAGCTATCACCTACGACACTAATAAAACTAACTACATGACTATACTTGATTTCTTTTTCAGAATTCACGATCCAACGACGCTCAACAGACAAGGTAATGATACCGGTTCGTCATATCGCTCTGCGATCTTCTACCAGGATGAAAAGGAGTTACATACTGCGCAAGATATTATTCAAAAGGTAAACCATTCGGGACTTTACAAAAATCCTGTCGTAACAACATTAGAAAAGTTTACGACCTTTTATACCGCCGAAGCTTACCACCAAGATTACTTGCAACATAATCCTGGCGGCTATACTTGCCACTATGTGCGGACAGAAAAAAGTCTGCTTGTCTAGCCTTTCAAACACAGACCTATTATAACTATATAGGTCAGCGTACCAGGAGGCATAATTCAGCGCTTGGGGTGTGCCGATCAACAAAAATATAACTCTGAACATAGTGGCCAGTCACGGTTTTTAGGCAATATGATTTAAAGATTCTCTAGGGGTATGCCGGTTTTCTTAGATACCTTTCTTGCCCAAACAAGAAGTTTTTAAAGCTGGCTATCCTATTAGCATATACGGCAGACCTTGGTGAAACGAGAAACAGGATTCAATCCGTTTAACTTAGTCCCAGAACCCCACAATTCTAATCAGAAATTATTTGATAAATTCAGGGGTCTAGACAGGTATGCTCAACCAAAAGTTATTACAGCATGTAAGTCCAGAAAGGCTAGGTTTGACTCCATAGTTTAATACTCGTGGGAGGTCGTTCATAATTAAAGAACCGTATTGCGTCAAGATTACTGACTGTCATGTATCAGCTAAAGAGTTATAATGTATTCATTAATAACACGCAAAGAAGGAGCTTACATGTACGTTTTACGAATCGAACACCCCGTCGGCGACTTCGATGCCTGGGATAAGGCATTCCACAGTGATCCAATCGGCCGGGAAAAGTCTGGCGTTCGCAGCTACCGCGTCTTGCGCGCAACCGACAATCTTAACTACGTCATGATCGATCTCGAGTTTGAGAGCTTGGACAAGGCAAAGGCGGCTCATACCGCGTTACTTGACCTATGGAGTCACGTGGATGTGATAAAAAACCCACAAGCTCGTACCGCCGAGATAGTTGAAACTAAGCAGTACTAACTTTACGAGACAGCTGAGCAGTGTTTCATGTTCTGGACCGGCATGCTCAGACATTCTAGGAACGTCACAAAAATGCTATGCTGAAGATGTAATTAGGAGAATCATCTATGAACAAGCCAAATCCAGTTGTGCATTTTGAGATGGGCTACAAAGACAAGGATCGAATGGTCAAATTTTATCAAAAAGTATTTGGGTGGAAAACCGAAAATATGGGAGAGGAAATGGGCAATTATGTGGTCGCCCACACTACTGAAACTGATGAAAACGGTATGGTTCAAACAAAAGGCGCCATTAATGGTGGATTTTACGAAAAAACTGATAATCCTTTAAGCCAGGCCCCGTCGGTAGTTGTTTCTGTCGATGACATCAATGTTGCCGTGAAAGCCGTCCAAGATGCTGGCGGGAAAATACTAGGTGGTATGAACCAAAAAGGTGAACATACCATGGAGCCGCAGATGATCCCCGGTGTCGGTCTATGGATTTCTATAAAAGATACAGAAGGTAACCGCTTCTCGATTTTACAAGCTAGCAACGCTTAGTTTTTAAACAATCATTATTTACGATTCTTAAAAAAGTTTCTACATCGGCACGCTCAACCACCTAAATTTTCAAGTCTAATTGTGTAAAGAGTATACTTAATTTAGCTAACCCGAGTCCAAACATGCCACAGAATACAGCAAATGAAGCAGTCATAACGCAACTTATAAAATGTATTAATGATCGCAAAATCGAAATAATGGATGATCTGTTTTTAAAAGACGCCATTATGGACTGGCCCCAATCCGGTGAAAAAGTTGTTGGCGCCGATAACCGCAGAGGTATATATAAATTATTTCCACAATTGCCAGTGATAACTCCAAGAAGAATGATAAGTGATGGCCAGCTTGTGATAGCCGAAGCCGATCTAAATTATGGCGGACCGACATATAAAACGGTATTCATTTTTGAATTTAAATCCGGGAAAATAGCTAAAGAAACTGCTTATTGGAGTGAGTCTTTTAAAGCACCTGCTTGGCGTTCAAAATGGGTAGAAAAGAGTTCCTAACCTTACACGCTAAGCTCTGCATCAAAGCGACCAGATTTGTCAAAGAGCACTTTGACAAATAGAATAAAGCATAAGATGTCATCACATCGTCTCATTACTGAGAAGTTTTACGACGGAATAACCAAGAAGCTAGCGGCATAGCAACCACTAACGTACCAAAACTCCAAAAAATAGCTAGCCAAGCGTGATTTCCAACCGGTAATCCTAAAATTAAGGCGCGGACGGCTTCAACTACTTGTGTAATGGGTTGGTTAACTGCAAAGGGTTTTAGATAACGTGGAAAACTTGATGCTGGTACAAAGGCTGAACTGGCAAAAGTTAATGGAAAAATTAGCACAAAGGTTAGCCATTGAACAGCTTCGACGCTTTTAGCAAATACTCCTACAATCGCCGCTAACCACGAAAAGGCTAATGTAAAAAGCATAAGTATGCCAGCTATATAAAGCCAATGCAGTGGGCTAGCATGGCTACGGAAACCTATAATCAAACCAGTTAACAACATTACTACAGTAGAAATAATATTGCGGAATAGGTCGGAAATAACATGACCGTTCAAAACCGCCAAATTGGACATAGGTAACGACCGAAATCTATCAACAATACCTTTTTGCAAGTCATTACAGACTGAAACGGCTGTAGTAGTTGACCCAAAGGCTACTGTTTGAACTATAATCCCGGCCATCAAAAAGTTGAGATAGCTAATGCCTGGCGGTAAGGACTTTGATATCGCTCCACCAAATACCGTAGCAAACAATACTAAAAACATGATTGGTTGAAAAAAAGCACCTAGCAATTGATCGGTATTACGAATAATATGCATAGCACTGCGTTTAACCATTAGCCGTGAGTCATTAAGCGATAGCAACCATCTTGGCTTTTTCTCAAAAACTAATTCAACAGCCATTACTTTTTCTCCTTGTTTTCGGTAGACTTTTGCTTACCTGTAAGTGATAAAAAGACATCGTCCAGTGTGGGTTTATGAATCGCCATTGACTCTACCTTGATCTTCTTATTGGCCAGTAAATCAAGTACCTGACGCACATCTACGTTGGGATCCTTAATTATTACGGTTGCAGAAAAATCTTTACTATCTGTATCAATGACTCTATTGCCAAGAAGTTCAAGAGCATTTTTCATAATAGCTTCTCCGGAGAATATAAGCTCCAAACGATCATTGCCAACCTTACTCTTGAGTTCAGTAGAAGTACCCTGGGCTATAACTACTCCTTCATCAATTACCACAATTTTGTCGGCTAACTGGTCGGCTTCATCCAAATATTGTGTAGTTAGTAAAATTGTGGTGCCACTATCCAAAAGCTTTTCTATAATTGCCCACATACTTAGTCTTGACCTGGGATCTAGTCCAGTTGTAGGTTCGTCCAGAAAAATTACTGGTGGAGTGGCAATTAAACTGACTGCTAGGTCTAAACGTCGGCGCATACCACCGGAATAAGTTTTAGCTGTCCGGTCAGCAGCTTTAACCAAATCAAATTCTTCTAACAATTCTACCGCCCGAGCTTTGGCGCTGTCTGGTGTTAGTCGATACAGCTGGCCCATCATTACTAGGTTTTCGCGACCCGTAAGCAACTCGTCAACTGCAGCAGATTGACCAGTTAAGCCAATCACGCCCCTAACTTTGTCGGCTTGTGTGACCACATCGTAACCTTCTACAGTAGCTATACCACCATCAAAAGATAAAAGAGTGCTTAAGATTCTAACTGTCGTTGTTTTACCGGCTCCGTTTGGTCCAAGCAGAGCCAACATAGTGCCACGCACAACTCTCAAGTTAATGCCTCTAAGTACTTCCGTCGCTCCATATGATTTTGTTAAGTTTTTAGCTTCAATTACATAATCGTTTTTTGGCATTGAATTTCCTTGTTAAGAGGTTATTGTATCATTTTACTATCTTATCGGAAGGTTTTGCTATGGGCGGTATGCTATTTGCATCGCTTATACGCAACCAAGTCGGTGCTATGGCAGCGCTTTTCATAATTTCGAACCCAGTTGAAGGAGTACTTAGTTTACTCCTGAAAAATAATTCTGTTTACTTGCCTTTTACTACTCTGCAGCAAGTAGTACAACCGCCAGTTATTAACGGTTTATCACTCAATCCATCGGTTCGCGGAGAAACTAGCGGTAGTCTCACGGGGGGGCTGAGAGGAGTTTTAGTGTTCCTGGCTTACTTAGCGGTAGGTTGGATTGTAGCTTGGTACTTATTCCTGCACCGCGGTGCCTCGTAAGATCCTGGTTATTGTTTTTAGTTAATAGCCTGCAACTAACAGTTTTATTAATATTTATAATGTCTATGTAATTCTTACGACAATTAATATAATAGGTATAATCTTAATATGCCTAAATTAAACAGTTTTAGATACCCTATATTTATATTAGCTTTAGTTATTTTGCTGATTGGCTCGTTCTTTCTTGGAAGTAAATATGCTTTGGATCACTTAGTTATTAGACAAGTTACGCCCACCCAAATTGCTAACGCAATGAAGGACGACCATTTTTGGGTCAGCTATCGAGAAGATTTATTACTAATATCTGGTTCTATTGAATCTATCACTCATGTAAACAGCAAAATAATTGTTAGCTTTAAAACTAACTCTACATACGGTGCTCAATGTAGTTTCACGAATATTAATGAAGTTTTAAATATAGGCCAATCTATCGAAGTACTGAGCATTGCTAATTCTGCTGAACGTATGAAATCCGGAGTTCAGTTAAACGATTGCAGAATGCAATAAAATACCGTTTGATGCTAGCAAAAATCCAAAAAGCAGACGAGTAAGAGTAGTTCAGCTACCAAAGTTTATTAAACTCCGTAGGACTAGGCTATGAACGCTTAGCTAAAGTCTCTGCTAACCGATCCCAAGTCTGTTTCAGACCTTCTTCCATGCCCATATCTATAACTTGTTTTAGTGCTGACTCAGATTCAAATACACTATGGCTAGTAACTCGTGTTTTGCCATCTACTTCATTAAACTTTATTGTAATTGTGATAACTGGCATTTCTTTGTTAACTTTACCATCAGCATCGCAAAAATAATCAACATATCTAAATTCGTTTGGTTCATCAATACTTTTATAAATTGATTTACCCCACGATACTTGACCATACCATTCAGTTTGATTTTTATCTTCGCACTTCATGCCATAAAGTAGATACCCACCCTCAGTGAAATCCATTTGCTTTACAGTTGTGCTCCAACCTCGTGGGCCCCACCATTTGGCAAACATTTTAGCATCTGTCCAAGCCTGCCAGACTTTTTCTCGTGGCGCATCAAAGACCCGCTCTACGGTTAGTTTTTTATTTTTTAGATCAGGCGTAAATTCTGTACTGTTCATAATTTTATTTCTCCATTTAGTAATTAATTAGTCTTACTCTATGCCTATATATGCTTTATTACTCCTTTAAAATTTGCTCTAATTTATCAAAACGTTCGTTCCATAGCTTCTCATATTGTTTTAAGTAAATGGTGGCTTCTTTGATAGCAACTGGGCTGGCTTCGATCATCTGGTTCTTACCAACAGGCTTTTTAATAATTAACCTAGCTTTTTCGAGGACCTTCAAGTGCTTGGCAACTGCAGCAAAGCTCATATCGTAAAATTCAGAAAGTTCAGATATATTAAATTCTTTTTCTATTACTCGCCGCAAAATATCCCTTCGTGTTGGATCGGCCAACGAGGCGAAGATGTTATTTAAATATAAAGTTTGTTCAACCATATGGTTTAATGTTAGCTTTGAGGGGAGCCTTTGTCAATATACTAAGATTATTATTAGTTAATTTCTATGCTTTAGTCTTGGAACTGTTATTTTAAACTCTAGTAGTAGTTTACCGAGCTCAATTGTGGACATGAATCCTCACCCTTCCCGCTAAGACCTAACAAAGCGCGACAAAGTACGAAAAAATATTTATAATATAGAATGGTCCTTAAGGAGTAATCAATGTCTACACCCGCACAGTTTCAGGAAGTAAATATTGAATTTGGTGATGATATGTCACAGATGTTTGACATTGCCGCTCAAGCTACATATGAAAATATTCCAGGAGCTGTTTGGCGAGCCAATGATTCATTTAGAAGTTTTAGGGGAATTGACTGTCAGCTTTTTGCACATCAAGCTGCAGATACCGTACAAAATTTAGGATTTGATGGCATAGGTACGAAGGTTGAAGTTAGAGAACGTATGCAAACTACGCGAGGTAAAGGCGCCAGCCACATGGGAAGTGCTTTTGATCTCGGAGCAATGGTTTTTGATGATGCACTTCGTTCTGGTTCACAAGTCATAGCCTGGGGATCAGTACTTGATACAGGTAAACTTGATCCTGGTGATCCACTAATAGTTGAAGGAATGAGGGAATTATCAGCCGGCATGGTAGCAGTTTCTAAAGTTGCTGGTGTTGTAGCAATAAATGGCGAGATTGCTGAATTAATTGGTAGAGTTAAGGGTTATGGTAGATTTAATTACAATTGGGGTGCAGGTGTATTAACTCTTACACATAAAGCTAAGGTGTTATCGGGTAAAACATTACAACCTGGAGATAAATTAGTCGGATTACCAGAACTGGGCCCCCGCTGTAATGGAATGACCGATTTCCGTAGTTCTTTGAAACAAGAGTATGGCAGTAACTGGCATACAAAGATAGAACCAAGTATTGGCAAACTAACACTTGGCCAGCTTGTCCAAATTCCGGCTACTGTTTACCACGGTATTGTTACTGATATCACTGGTGGTTGGGACTCTAGACGAGAACCAAAAGCTAAAGTAACTGGTTTTGCACATATAACTGGTGGCGGGCAACCTAGTAAGCTACGTACGATGTTAGAGGATTCCGGACTCGGTATCACCATTGATAACCCAATTGAACCTCCAGACATCATGACACTTATTCAAAAAATCGCAGGCTTTAGTGACCAGAAAGCCTATGGTAAATTCCATATGGGCCCAGGTGGTGTAATTGCCACTCCAGAGCCGAATAAAGTATTACCACTTTTACATGAAGCCGGACTTTATGGGGCTAAAGTTATTGGTGAAGTCGATGACGAGCCAGGGATTCGTATTAAGAACCGCGGTGCAGTGCAAGATGAAGAATGGCTAAATTTTTGAGCAGTGGAAAATGATTCAGTACGAATTATTAACTAAATAACTAATCTGCGTGCATTGACATTTAATTATTATATGTATTAAGATATAATAAGTTAGGTTATTACTTAATAAAAATGAATAATCCCAGTTCTCCCGAATCAACTGAACAAGACCTCTGCTTTGAAGCTTTAGAGGTTACCACAAGAAATTTGTCTGCACACTATACGCGCGCTGAATTTGTTGAGCAGGTACACGATTTAGAGTCACCTAGAGTCTTACGTACCATATTTGGTATACCGTTGGACCCACCAATGAGCTTACTTGAAGATCATTTAGCAGCAACCGCCGTACAATACGAGGTTTCTCCCGGTAACGTTGTAAGATTACTCGAAGCCTTAAGGCAAGAAGTTTTAAATGGTCAACTCTTTGAAGAAAAACCAGATTCGAAAAGTTATCCAGTCAATTACTAACAATATTGAAAATCTAATCCGATGATTGATACCCACAAAGAATTAGAATATATCGATGCCGTCCAAGCTAGTTTTGAAAATAGCATCGTAGCAGTTACTGATATATTACCGGATGATAAGGCACTCGAACTGGCTAAATTTGCCCCTGACCAAGGCCGACATAAAGTCTATCTTGACCTTGGTATGATGGCAAAGTTTAACGACGCCATCGATCCTATTACTAATACTCGGATGGTTGTCAACAATCTGATAACCTCTAGACTTGGCTCTATGTCGACCTTTGCTAGCATTTATGCTCAGCGTCCAGATGTAATAAGGGCCGGTGAAACTATGCCGCACTATGACGGATTTAGCATAGCGCTTTCAACATCTGTAAATCTAGATGATGACGGACAACCAGTAACAGTATACGGATATAGATTGGCTGACGCCGATGCTCCGTATAGAGATATAGTTAATGCTTATAAACAAATAAGACTAAACTTGGGTAGCTTAAACTACGACCAGGTAGCTGTAAAGACTGGTGATGCCGTTGTAATCGGACGAGGTGTCCTACATTTTAGTCATGCATCACCTGATCGTAAATCAATTAGCAATCGAACCCGCGGATTAATCAGGATCTAATATTTAAGTCTAAGTCCTCAAGCCTGTATCACGGTCAACTGATCGAAGTATTAAATTCGATTAAAAAATTTGAAAACCGTAAGCCGTAACTAGCTTATCTAAAAATACCTTGACTACATTGGCATCGCTTCATATACACGTACCGCACCATCTGGTTCATCTAGGACCGGGCAATTCTTGGCTAAGTCAGATGCTTCTTCTATAGTATTAGCCTTCACAATTGTATATCCCGTTGCTGGCCATTTTTTAATAGTTGAGATGCCACTTTTTTCAACAACTTTGGCGCCGCTATTAAATGGATTCCCAGCATCAACCATCTTATCCCCGATGCTACCAAACCAAGCGCCCCAAGCAGCCTTTGATTCTTCCGGTGAGACACCTTCTTGAGTCCCGTTGTTGTAATATATTAGTACATAGTTTTTCATATTGTTCCTCTTTTGATTATTTTATTAAATTAACATTATCCGCAAATTGCGGCTTATGTCCGACGGTGTTTCATGCTGGCGATATAATTTTCCAGCGACTGCTTATCATTAGCCCATTCCGTATGATATTGAGCAATCCAGTCTTGAGCTGAATGCAGTGATTTATGGTTTAGGGCAACAAAGTTTGTTCGACCAACCTTTTTACGTCGGATCAACTGAGCTTTTTCTAAAGTTCGTATGTGCTTATGTATGGCTGGTAGCGATAATTTATATTCATCGGCTAATTGACTTACTGTAGCCGGCCTGTAAGAAAGTGTATTAATCATGCCCCGTCGCTTACGATGCATCAGAGCCTCAAACAAATTATCTAAAAAAGCAGAGTTAATATCAGTTGTCATACTTAACCTTCAAGTTAAGTATAGTCTTGTTATAGTTTAAGTCAATTATATTAAAGTTACTTAATTACCAATGTACAACTTTTTATAAACAAAGTAACCTGAAACAATGGCATTAACTAGGTGCAATAATTAGTGACCCTGAAAAACTTAAAAACCATGTTTAAATGGAGTCCTTCAAGTTATGCTAGTATTTCATTTTTAAAGACTAAACCAACTTATAGATATCTAGTAATTTGTATTATAGCTCTAGTATTTGTTGGTTTTGGTGGTTATTTAATTACTAGAATTTTTGTATTAAATCCTAGTTCTAACGGTCGTCAACTCCAAATTAACTCAACTTCAAAACATAAGCTTAGCGCTAAACCAGTAACTCAAATGGGACGGTTTGGTTATGACACACATATATTAGATAAGGCAGATAAGTCAGCTTATGTTGACTTGGCATTTAACGGTGGAGCTAGAACTGTTCGTGATGATTTTGCCTGGTCAACTATTGAACAAACGCCAGGCAAATTCAATTGGTCCAGTACCGATCTATTAATGACTATTACGTCCAAGAAACGTTTAGATGTACTTGCAATGTGTGGCTATTCGCCACCCTGGGCAAGCGGCCATGCCGACTCCGATAAGTACCCACCAATCAAAGTTTCAGACTATGCTAACTTCGTAAGCCAGGTATCAAAACGTTATGGCGCCGGTGGCACTTTCTGGACAATAAACCCTACTTTGCCATATCGTCCGCTTCAAGCAATTGAAATTTGGAACGAACCTAATGGTCTTTTCTGGCTTCCCTCTCCTAACCCTATAAAGTACACTACCTTACTCAAAGCTGCATTTACCGCAATTAAGTCAGTAACACCAAGTATTAAAGTTCTAAGTGGCGGGCTAAGTCCCTACAGTTATTATGGTCAATCTGACAATCACTATATAAATCCAGTAAGTTTCCTTGAAAAGATGTACCAAGCAGGAGCTGCAGGTTCGATGGACGATGTAGGTTGGCATCCTTATAACTTTAGCCAGGGACGAAGTGCCAAAACTATTCTGGCTTACAATCAGTCGTCAGCTTGGTCGGAAATATCTCAAACTTCCCCATCAGTTCGATCACTAATGATCGCCTACGGTGATGCTAATAAGAAGGTCTGGGCAACGGAATCTGGAGCCCCATCTAATATTGTAGGAGTAAAGGAGCAGGCTAACCTTGCAACCCAGGAATTAGAACTTTGGAAGTCTTACTCGTGGGCTGGTAATATCTATTGGTACGATCTTCGCGACGACTGCATTGATAGTACTAAAGTCTTATGTAATTCTGGGACTGTATCACTACCCACTAACTCACCAAAGCCAGCATATATGGCTCTAAAATTAGGCTTTACTTCTCCTTAATATAATAACTTGTTCCTCGGGTCGAACTTTGAAAAAACTGATTTTTTCAAGAAAACTTGCTACCTTCCTCATTACCTTGACAGGTCTTACCATAAGCGGTTAAATTAACATGAATACAAAGCCAGATAACGATTAACTGATCTAAAATTGAAACGAAAAGGCAAAGCGGTGCAAGAATGGGAGCACGAGCCAGTGGAGAAACTACAAGGCTTAAAGTCATCGAACTTTAAACCATTCCAACCAAACAGTTTCTCAAGACTATATATCACAGCATTTGTGGCTTTGTTTGCAGTTTCAGGTGGGATATTGCTTCTAATAGGTTCAAGAGCAGCAACACCTCAAATAAATTCAAAAAAATTAATAAACAGTGATTTGGTACTTGTTCAGACAACCACTAATCAAATAAGAGCTATTGGGGCGGCAGTCCGAGATGATCGTCTCCGTCAAAATCAAGTTGCTCCATTTTTAAAAAGTATTAGCCAAGCACGGCAATCCGCGCTTATCAAGTTGGTTGAAGCAAAGCCAAACCAAGCTAATCAGTTCATCCTAACTGACCAAGAATTGACTGATCTAAGTAGTGTTCCTGAAAATCAACTTGAGCAAAAAGTCACTTTAACAGGAGCTTACTACGTTAAGAGCCAAACGTTAAAAGGGGTCGATTCTGAGGTCAATTCACTTATTACATCATCGGGCGAATATCAACTATACAGCAACGGAATATTCCCATCCGTGGACTTTGGATCTAATGTATCCATCAGTGGTTACAAAATCAAAAATGTTATCTATATTCCTGGTTTGAGCGGTAGTTTATTGAGTATCAAAATTAACTCACCACCACCAAAAAATTCAAGTCATATTGACAGTTCTAAGATAATAAATAACGCAACTCTGGCAGCATCTCAAACCAATGTTGTCGTGATTCCAGTTAATTTTTCTAATTCTCCTAGTTCGCTAAGTTTAACTGCAATTAAAGCAGCATTCCAAGGTAATCCAGGTCATGATATTAATAGCTACTGGAGTGAAGCTTCATACAATAAGGAAAATCTTAACCCAACGTTTTTAGGACCCTATACGATATCTATTCCTACTGGTTCAGGCTTGAGTTGCACTAATACTGAATGGCAGCAATTTTACAATCAATTTGGTTCAACTATTGATTTTAGTCAATACAGCCGGATTGTTTTGATTAAGAATTGCCTTGGTTTAAGCCTTGCTGGTAGCTTCCCAGTACCTAGCGTCACCAGCGGTTTTATTTTCGGTGGCCAAATCGCTCAGATACCATCTGATCCGATTAATACCAGCACTATCGTGCATGAGCTATCACATGTTGCAGGTATCGGAAATTATCACTCCAACTTTTATAACTGCCAACCCCAAGCTTTTGTGCCACCGACTAGATCCGGTCCTAATTGTCAATCAATTGCCTATGGTAATAAATTTGACATATTAGGTGGAGGACTAGGCGAATCAGGTAGCAGTCTAATACCTCATCTAGATGCCTTACATAAGCGAAATGCCGGCTGGTTGGGCCCCACCAGTAATGTAACTGTAAATACCCCAGGAACCCATAACTTTAAACTCCTACCCTACGAAACTCCCACTAGTGGTGTATTAACGCTCTACATACCTCGCGGGAACTCTGGTACGGCTTTTACTTTAGAGTACCGTCAACCAATTGGCTTTGATTCTTGGATGACATCTACTAACCCAAATTGTGGATCGAAATGTCAAGCCACCAAAGGCCCAATGCTCAATTTTGTGTACAACGATGGCACAGGTGATAATCAATTAATAGACACCACACCACTAAGTAATCAAACCGGAACTGTAATAGACGATGAAGTTGACGGCATGTTACTGCCTAGTAAGAGCTTTACTGATCCTGAGACCGGCATCGTAATTTCGACTCAATCTGCCGATAGTACAGGAGCCAACGTCACGGTGACTATCCCAACTTCTGCTAATTGTACTCGGAATAATCCAACGATCGCCTTAACTTCTCCTTTTAGTCAAACTGTGGCACCAAAACAGACGGCTACTTACAGTTATAAGATCACTAGTAATGATAGCTCAAATTGCACTGCCACAAATTATCGAATCCTTCCACCTGCCTCATTATTTGCCTATAACAATGGCGTACCCGACAGTTTTAGCGATGTCGCTAGTCCCGACCTAGTAAGCATAGCTCCTGGAGCTAGTGCGACGGTAAATCTAAAACTTACTTCTGATAATTTAGTGACTGACGGAGCTTACTCTATCGCCGCCAGCCAGGTTGTAACAAATTCATTAAATACCTCGCCGGTAAATATGCCGAATGTCAGCTATATAGTGTCAACAACAACTGATACAGTTGCCCCGTCAGTGCCGGCTAACGTACATGCTTCGGCACTTGGTTCTAAGGGCGCGAATATTACTTGGAATGCGGTAATAGATAATAGTGGTGGCAGTGGTTTGGCGGGTTACAAAGTACTCATTGATGGAAGCTTTATGTATAGCACTGCCAAGACCAGTCTTAATTTGTATACCGATTTATCGCCCGGAAATCACTCGGTGACAATTAGATCATATGATCATAAAGATAATACCTCAGCAGCTAGCACCACCATTAATTTTTCAAACCTTTCGTCAAGCGATAATCAACCACCAACCAGCCCGGGACGTCTGTTAGTTAGTTCCACCGACCGGAATGTTAGTTTGAGCTGGGGTAGCAGTAACGATAATACTCAAGTAATCGGATATTTTGTGATTGGGCCTAACCAAAATATCTATGTTCCGGCAAATGTTACTAGTGCAAGTTTTAGCAACTTACCGACCAATACAACCTATTTCATCGAAGTTCAAGCGATTGACGCCAATGGTAATTTCTCATTAGATAATTCAGCAGTAGTTGATAATACTGCTATCGTAACAACTGCTTTGGCTGGAACCCATCCGCCAACTCAGCCAATGTTTGCTTATTCACCATCGGCTAATGATAAATTTATAAAACTGGCCTGGAAACCTAGTAGCGATGATCAAACTTTGGTTGGTTATAATATATTTAGAGATGGCCGGCAAATCGCTACAGCGACTACTAACTCATATACTGATCTGACTGTCTTAGCTGGAAAAAATTATCAGTATAGTGTTCAAGCAGTAGATAATGTTGGTAATGTTTCACCAATTACTTATTTTGAGCACCCCCTAACAACGGGTTTTGGAGGATCAGATACCACCCCACCCTCCACTATTAAACTCGTTGCCCCAATCAGCGGATCAACCGTAAACGGCAGATTAAACTTGTCAAGCTCCAATGTCAAAGATGAAACCCAAATAGGTGCCGTCGATTATTATCTTGACGGATTTTTTATCGGAAACTCTACAAATAGTCCATATAATGTAAGCTTTGATACTACTCAAACTTATAACGGCCTTCACCAAATTGAAGCGATTGTTAAAGATTCCAGCGATAATTACCTTTCATCAGGCCTAACATCTTTTGATATTAATAACAGTACCCTGGCAGATAATATACCTCCGACTGCACCTACGGGGTTAAAACCATATATTGTGCAGTCTAATCAAGTAGTTGTCTATTGGGGTGCCAGCGCCGATAACTTTGGTGTTACTGGCTATAATATCTTAAGAAATGGTCTAAGAATTGCTACTGTCAGCGGTAGTACCTTAGCTTTCAGCGATAAAACAGTTACAGCCAATACTACCTATAATAGTCCTGGTTATACGGTAAGGGCCTTTGACGCGGCAGGTAACGTTAGCGCCCTTAGTAATGCTCTTGCTGTTACGACTCCCGGTCCATGAAAGTTTTGAGATTTGTAATCAATTATTCTTAATTACTTTTTATTTTTATATTTCAAATCAATTATTCCATATTAAGTGTCACCGCAAAAAAGTTCAGCACTTTTTAATTTAAGCAAAGTTAATTACTAACTTTAGGTTGAAATTTTTTCCCAAATAATGAACCTCTACGGACGGAATCCCCGTAGAATTTCAGCTTCAAAAGACAAAATATTTTATATGAATAATGTAACTGTAATTATGCTCATGTTTATAAACTAAGTTGCCTATTCTACCTTTACACTAGCATTAATTGAGGGATTAAGTTCATCATGGTATTCAAATGTTCCGGATTGATTGAAATGGTAGGAATAGTTACTACTTGGTCCTAGATTAGACTTAGAATCTAGGTTAGGTAGATCGCTGTGAGTTGGGTAAGGATTAGCAGCGATTCTATGAGGTGAAGTATCACTATTAATCCACTCGACTACAGTTCCTTTTTTAATATCTAAACTGGAAGGGTTAAAGCCCTTGGAAGTTATTTGAACAGTAATCGGTACTGGTTTGGTTATGGTGGTAAGTTTGGTGGATTTACGACCGTGGGTTACGACGAATAAGATAACAACTATTAAGGCAATAGCTAGGATAATAAAACCAAGGAACATTGATTTGGACATGGACTTAGAGGTTTTAGGAGCGGATGGAACTAGCGGTGGAGTAGTTGGTTGAGCTGAATTTCCTGTGCTAGTTGATGGGCTAATCATTGAAGGACTGGATGGATTGATTTTGTTTACTTTATCAGTCATAAGCTATTAATCTCCTTAAAGCTAAGGGGTTATGTCCACGCGATCAGCTAAGTTATAGTAACCTAAAGAATCAGGATTCTTGCCGTTGGCTACGACCATTATAGTGTGAAGGCCATGGGTTAAGCCAGAGGTACTATAGACAGGAGCCGAAGCTTTATCGGTGGCACTATAAAGATCAACACCGGATTGAGTTAGGCTATTATCAATGTAAATGTCCACTTTTCCGGCTTCAATGAATTTGAAACTATAAAGTGTAACTCCAGAACCATTAAAAGCCACCCGATAATACGCACCAATGCTTTCGATATAGTGACAATCCCCCTTATAGGCAATACCATTTCCATCACAATTATCTGCGAGGTAAGACCAACTATCCGTTCCGGAATCGTTTGTAAAATTGAATTGATTTAACCCAGTACCAATAGTATTGTCGTTAATGATTAACCTGCTACTAACAGTCACATCTGCTTTGTTACTAGATGCACTCATATTTCCAGCCGCATCTAAAGCTTGAACCGAGTATTGATAAGAAATACCAGTAACGACAGTTCCATCACCAAAACTAGTAGATGATGAAGTGAAGCTAACAGTACTCGGTCCACCACTGCGAGTAATTTTATAGCTGGAAACACCAACATTGTCAGAACTGGCGATCCAGTCCAAATTTATTTGAGTATTAGATATTTCTGTAGCTGTTAGATTTGTTGGGACCGTAGGTGGGATCGTATCACCATTGGAAGGCGTTGTAACAGTTGAAGTATTGCTGACTGGGCTGGGATTATTGGCAGCATCAAAAGCTACAACGCTATAAGTATATTCAGTGCTTGCCGAAGTAGTCTGATCGCTAAAGTTTGTAGTTATTCCGTTAACACTGCCAATTACAACCGGACTTCCGTTTTTCTGGCTACGCCTTACGTGATAGCCAGTGACCCCGACGTTATCAGTACTCTTACTCCAAGATATTTTAACATTATTATAGGCAGTAGCCGTAGCTAAAACATTACTCGGTGCACTTGGCGGTGAGCTATCAGGTGACACTGGTGTAGTTACAGCTAAAGCGCTGCTTAATGGGCTAGTGTTACCAGCGGCATCGAATGCTACAACGGTATAACCTGGATTGTTGTAAGTAGTATGAGCCGTTACTGAAGTGTCAATGTAGGCTATATTATGTTTAGGGCTGCCTGGGACACTGCCAACTTTAGTGCCATTTCTAAAAATATTGTAGCCAGTTACTCCTACATTATCAGTACTCTTTGTCCAAGAGATAATTACTTTATCGCTTCTCACTAGGTAAGGATTTAAGTTCATCGGCACTGTCGGTGGTATACTATCAGGAGGAGGGGTAGTAGGTGGAGTCGTGACTGTAATTATGTTACTTGAAGGGCTTATATTGCCAGCTGAATCAAATGCCACGACCTTATAGCCCGGATGATTATATGTTGTAGCTGCCGATACAGTTTTATCGACATAAGCTAAGATAGAGAACTGACCGGCTGAGACACTGCCTATTTTAGTTCCGTCGCGGTATACATTGTATCCGGTAACCGCTACGTTATCGCTACTCTTTTTCCAAATTATAACCACTTGACTACTCCTAACCAGGAAAGTCCTAAGTTCAGTCGGTGCAGTCGGCGGTGTGGTGTCGTGAATAGCGTTAACAGTTACCGAAGTAGCTGATGTTACGCTAAGTCCGGCAGTATCAGTAGCTTTAGACATTAAGATGTGAGGGCCAATTTTAGTAGTAACACTGGTATTCCAAATAAAATTATAAGGCGCAGTAGTAGAGGTTCCAAGAAGCGTACTACTATCAAAGAATTCAACTTTTGCTACTGGCGAGCTGTCTGTATCAGTCGCACTAGCGGTGAGTGTAGTACTCGAACCTTGAATCACTGAAGTTGGGTTTGCACTCAGACTAACAATTGGCGGATTATCAATGGTTGTTTGATGATCACGATAATAATTGCTTGGATCGGGACCATTATTGGCCCACCAGGTATCAGCATCAGACTTACCCGGAAGTGAAAATGGGGGGTCAGCTGGCGGCGGCGGTGTAGAGGCCGGGTCAAGTTGACCTTGCATCAAAGT